>NZ_JBNPON010000064.1:0-18147 GCF_050315195.1 Clostridium sp. SGI.024
TAAAAGAAATGAGAAATTTTTAAAATTTCTCATTTCTTTTTTTAAAATTCAAAAATCTTCAGAAAATTGTTGATTTTTTTATTAATATTACATATAATAACATTAAAGTTAAAGCCTTTGATAAGAAGAGTAGGTAGTAGAGTTTAGTAACAGCGAATTTGGGATAGTGGGAGCCGAATACTGTAGCTATTATTGAATGGGTCTTTGAGGTGGTATCTTGAAATTATAGTAGGGGTACACGGGAAGTTAGCCGTTAAAATAACAGAGTATCGAAATAATATGAATTAGTTATTTCCGTACTTGATTTAAGATGTGCATAGGTGGCATAAGTGAAGTAATTTTCACCCTATTTTAGGGTGATTTTTTTATTTTTATATGTTTATTTGTGTACTTAAAAAATGGGTGGCACAAGTCACTTTGTCCCATTTGGGGGACAAAGTGACTTTTTTTATAGCTAATCAATAAAAGTGTAAAGGAGGATATCAAGATGATAGAAATTAGTAAAGAAGTATTTGAAAAAAAGAAAACAGAGAGTAAGGTTTTTTCGGTTATTAGTGAGTTTAGAGGTGACGAAGTTACTCCAATTAGAATTTTCAAAGCTTTAGATGGCAAGAAAAAATTTATTTTTGAAAGTGGAGAAAGAAGAAATTTAGAAGGAAGATACTCCTTTATAGCTGAAAATCCATATTTAGAGATTGTAGAGGATAAAGCACATTCAATTGAAAAGTTAAAAAAAGAAGTTAATTAAATAAAAAGTTAGAATCAGAAGAAATATATTTAGTTGATAATTTTCTTAAAGAAGAAAAAGAAGTATTAGAATTTCATTATGATGATTCAAATGAAGAGTTTATTAAAAATATCATGAAGGCAAAGAAATATATAAGAGAAGGAGAAATATTTCAAGTTGTTTTATCTAGGAGAATGAAGATAAAAACAAAAAAGTCACCATTAGAATTATATAGGAGATTAAGAGAAGATAATCCTTCACCATATATGTATTTATTAGATTATGATGAGTACCAAGTTATTGGATCATCTCCAGAAATATTAGTTTCTATTAAAGATAATATTATTACTACAAATCCAATAGCAGGTACTAGAAAAAGAGGAAGTACTTATAGTGAAGATTTATTATTAGAAGAAGAGCTTAAAAGTGATACTAAAGAGTTAGCAGAGCATGTTATGCTTGTGGACCTTTCAAGAAATGATGTTGGTAAAGTAAGTAAAATATCAACAGTAGAAGTAAAAGAGTTTATGAAGGTAGAAAGATTTTCTCATGTTATGCACATTACAAGTAAGGTTACAGGAGAACTCAATGATGATATAGATAAAATAGAAGCACTGTTTTCTTGTTTTCCAGCAGGAACAGTATCTGGAGCTCCTAAAATAAGGGCAATGCAAATAATAGATGAATTAGAAAGCTTAAATAGAGGAATATATTCAGGGGCTATAGGTTATCTATCATATGGTAATAATCTAGAATTATGCATAGCAATAAGAACAATTTTATTAAAAAATAATAATGCTTACATTCAAGCTGGAGCAGGAATTGTCTATGATTCAATACCAGAAAAGGAATGTGAAGAAATAGATAATAAACTAAATATTTTAAAGGAGGTTATTATAAAATGATAGCACTTATTGATAATTATGATTCATTTACATTTAATTTATATCAATATTTATCAGAATTTTCTGAGGTTAAAGTATTTAGAAATGATGAATTAGGAGTAAAGGAGTTAGAAGAATTAAATCCTAGTGGAATAGTAATTTCTCCAGGACCAGGAAAAGCTGAAAATGCAGGGAATTCTGTAGAAATTATAAAAGCATTTAAAGATAAAACTCCGATTCTTGGTATATGTCTTGGGCATCAAGCAATAGCAATAGCTTTTGGTGGAGTAGTAAAAGAAGCCATGAATATAGTACATGGAAAAAGATCAAAAATAAAAATTAAAAAAGATAGTATTTTTAACGGAGTAAATAGAAAATTTGAAGCAATGCGATATCATTCTTTAATAATAGAAAAGGAAAGTATTCCAGAGGAGTTAGAAATAATTGCAAAGAGCTTAGATGATGATGAAATAATGGCAATAAAGCATAAAGAATTGAAGGTTTATGGACTACAATTTCATCCAGAATCAATTTATACAGATCAAGGAAAGAGAATTATTAAAAATTTTGTTTTGGAGGTATGTGGTATTTATGATTAAAGAAGCTATAAATAAAATTTCCATAAAAGAAAATTTAACTGAGAAGGAAGCTAGAAGTGTAATTAATGAAATTATCAATAAAGAAGCTACTTCCTCACAAATTGGAGCATTTTTATTAGGACTAAAGGTAAAGGGAGAAACTACTGAAGAAATATTAGGAGCAGTAAAAGCTTTAAGAGATAACATGATAAAAATAGAAGGCTTTGAAAATTTGGTATTAATAGATACTTGTGGAACTGGTGGTGATGGAGGGAAAACTTTTAATATTTCAACTGTTTGTGCCATTATAGCTGCTAGTGCAGGAATTAAGGTAGCTAAACATGGAAATAGAGCAATTTCAAGTAAAAGTGGAAGTTTTGATGTGTTAAATGAACTTGGGATTGAGACAAGCTTAAGTAAAGAAGAAAGTGAGATAAGACTTAAGCAGAAGGGAATGAGCTTTTTATTTGCTCCTCTTTACCATAAAGCTATGAAAAATGTAGCAAATGAAAGAAATGAATTAAAGGTTAGAACAATATTTAATTTAATTGGTCCTATGTCTAATCCAGCTCAACTTACAGGACAACTCTTAGGTGTATATGATGAAAAGATGGTAGATATGGTAGCAGAAGTTCTGTTAAATCTTGGACTAAGAAGAGCTTTAGTTGTACATGGAGATGATGGTTTAGATGAGATAACAACAACAACCACAACAACAATATGTGAAGTTAATAATGGAGAAATTAAAAAATATAAAATTAGGCCTGAAGACTTTGACATTAATAAAGCATCTTTAAAGGATATATCTGGAGGAGAGGCAAATGAAAATTCAAAGATTATTATAGATATTTTAAAAGGTGTTAAAGGGCCAAAGAGAGATATTGTAATAATAAATTCAGCAGCAGCACTTTATGTTGGAGAAGCTGTAAACTCTATAAAAGAAGGAATTAAAATAGCAGCAGAATTGATAGATAGTGGTATAGCTTACAATAAGTATAAAGAGTTAATAAGTATATAGTCTACAAAAATTATATATTAATACCCTAGACAAAGGAGGTGGGGTTGTATGGAGAATATATTAATTAAGATAATTGAGAAAAAGAAACTAGAAATAGAAAAAGCTAAAAAATATATAGATGAAAAAAGTATGTATTCTAAGGCAATTAATCTTATAGAAAAAGAAAGTAATAATAAAGGATATGAAAATATTTTTAAAAAAGAGATATTTAAAGATAAGCTTTCAATAATTGGCGAATTTAAAAAAGCATCACCATCTAAGGGAATAATAGTTGAAGATTTTAAAATAGATGAAGTATTAGAGTTCTATGAAAAATTAAATATAGATTGTTATTCCATTTTAACTGAAAAAGATTTTTTCTGTGGAAGTAATGAAAACTTAGAGTATATTAGAGATAAAAGTATAAAACCAATTTTAAGAAAAGATTTTATAGTAGATTTTTATCAAATATATGAAAGCGTAGCATTAGGAGTAAATAGTATATTGCTTATTGCTTCAGTTTTAAATAAAGATTTAAAGAAATTTTATAAAGAAGCAAAAGAATTTAATTTAGAGCCTTTAGTTGAAATTCATAATAAAAAAGAATTAGAGTTAGCAATTGAGTGTGGATGTGAAATTATTGGTATTAATAATAGAAATTTAAATAACTTTAAGACTACCTTAGAAGTTACTGAAAGCTTAATAAGTCATATTCCAAGGGATAGAAAGATAATTGCTGAAAGTGGAATATTAAATATTAGTGATATAAGTTATATGAAAAGTTTAGGGGCTAATGGAGTCTTAATTGGTGAAATGTTTATGAGAAATATAAATAATAAAGAATTTATTTCAGAATATAGAGAGAAAACTTTTAATTTATAGTTTTGGAGAAGTAAATATGGTTGAAGTAAAGATTTGTGGAATAACTAAGGATTTTGAAATAGATTATTTGAATACTTTAAAGCCCAATTACATTGGTTTTGTATTTTCAAAGAGTAAAAGAAGAGTTTCCAAAGAGGAAGCAAATAAGCTTATAAAAAAACTACACTCATCTATAAAGGTAGTAGCTGTTTTTAGAAATGAAGATATTAGTTATATAGAAGATGTTATAAATTACACCAATATAGAAATAGTTCAATTACATGGTAATGAAGATATGAATTATATAAATAATCTAATTAAAATTTTAAATAAAGAGATAAAAATTTGGAAGGCTATAGAAGTTATAGATGAAAAAAGTATAGAAAAAATCAACGATTATAATATCTCTAAAATATTGTTAGATACTAATACTCCAGGAGAAGGAAATAAAATAGATATAAGATATTTAAGTGAATTATCTAATTTAGAAAATATATTTATTGCTGGAGGAATTAATAAAGATAATTTAAAAGAAGTAATAGAAAATATTAATCCCAATGGAATAGATGTATCTAGTGGAGTAGAAGAAGTTGATTTAAATAAAAAAACATATAAATCCTTTGAAAAAATGAAAGAATTAATTATGGAGGTAGGTAAATATGATAAAAGGTAGATTTAATAATTTTGGGGGACAATATGTTCCAGAAACTTTAATGAATGTATTAAAGGAGCTAGAAGTTGAATATGAAAAGGCAATAAAGGATGAAAAGTTTTATGAAGAGTATATGAACTATTTAATTGATTACGTTGGTAGAGAAAGTCCATTATATTATGCAGAAAATATGAGTAAAGAATTAAATGGGGCTAAAATATATTTAAAGAGAGAAGATTTAAATCATACAGGTGCTCATAAAATAAATAACGCTATTGGTCAAGCTATCTTAGCTAAGAGAATGGGTAAAAAGAATATAATAGCAGAAACAGGAGCAGGTCAACATGGTGTGGCTACAGCTACTGTTTGTGCAAAGTTTAACTTGAACTGTAAAGTTTTTATGGGAGTTGAAGATATAAAGAGACAATCCTTAAATGTTAAGAAAATGGAGCTTTTAGGTGCAGAGGTTGTACCTGTTGAAAGTGGATCAGGAACCTTAAAGGATGCAGTAAACGAAGCAATAAGATATTGGGTTACTAATGCAGAAGATACCTTTTATATAATAGGATCAGTAGTAGGACCACATCCATATCCAACTATGGTAAGAGATTTTCAAAAGATAATAGGAATGGAAGCTAAAAGACAAATTTTAGAAAAAGAAGCTAGACTTCCAGATTATATAGTTGCAGCAGTAGGTGGAGGAAGTAATGCTATGGGAATATTTTATCCATTTATAGAAGATAAGGAAGTACAGCTTATAGGGGTAGAAGGAGCAGGTCATGGAATAGAAACCGGAGAACATTCAGCTACTATGAGTGAAAAGAAAAAAGGTGTACTGCATGGAATGATGACTTATTTACTTAGAGATGATTATGGAAATATAAAAGAAGCATATTCAATATCAGCAGGGTTAGATTATCCAGCAATAGGTCCAGAACATGCATATTTAGAAGAAATAAAAAGAGCAGAATATGTTAGTGCAACGGATAAAGAAGCTTTAGAGGCATTTCTATATTTAACTAAGAAAGAAGGCATAATTCCAGCTTTAGAGTCTTCCCATGCAGTAGCTTATGCTATGAAATTAGCTAAATCATTGGATAAAGATAAAATAATAATTATAAATTTATCAGGAAGAGGAGATAAGGATTTAGAAGTAATATTAGAAAATTTAGAGTAAAGCAAGGGGGGATAAAGATGAATAGAATAGATTTAGAATTTAAACGGCTTAAAGAAGAAAATAAAAAAGCATTAGTGCCCTTTGTAACCTTTGATAATTTATCAAAAGAAGAACTAGCTAACTTAGTAATAGAAATTGGAGAAGCAGGAGCGGATTTAATAGAAATTGGAGTTCCTTTTAGTGAACCATTAGCAGATGGAGTAGTTATTCAAGAAGCTTATAGTAATTCTTTAAAAAATGGTATTAATATTTTTGATGTATTAGATAGTATAAAGCTAATAAGAAAAGAATCTAATATTCCAATAATAGTTATGGTTTATTATAATTTAGTTTATTGCTTTGGTGTTAATGAGTTTTTAATTAAGGCTAAGGAAGTGGGAATTGATGGACTTATTATACCTGATTTAGCATTAGAAGAACGAGGAGAGTTTTTATCATTATGTGAAGAGTATGATATATATTTAATACCTTTAGTAGCACCAACTTCTAAGAAGAGAATTAAATCAATTATAAATAAGGGAAAAGGCTTTGTTTATTGTATCTCATCTATGGGAGTAACTGGTGAAAGAAGTGGGATATTGAATGAAGATATAATAGATTATTTAAATTATGTAAAAAAATATTCTAATATACCTTTTCTAATTGGCTTTGGAATATCTAGTGCTGAATCAGCTAGAGAAGTTTCAAAGTATTCAGATGGAGTAATTGTAGGAAGTGCTGTAGTTAAGAGAATAAAAGATAATACAGCAATAGAATTTATAAAAGGGATAAGACTTGCTTTAAATAATTTGGATAAAAAATAGTAAAATAACTAAAAATAATAATTGATATTTTAACCTAATTGTGTGAAATTATCCTATCTTTTAAGTGGAAGATAAATAGTATTTAACAATAGTTAATAAAATGAAATACTATTAGGAGTAGATATGGAACAAGTAGAAGAAATTATTAAATTATTATTGAAAGTAAGTATAAGTAAATATATAATCGCTTTAATAGTTTTTGCACTTTCTCTTTTTATTAATAAGTATATTATTAGTAAAATTTTTGATTATGCAATTAAATTAGTGAAAATTACAAAGAATTATGTTGATGATAGCTTTGTTAGAGCTTTAGAAAAGCCAATAAAGTTATATATAACTTTGTATAGCTTATATATTTCATTAAAAGTAATAGATTATGATAGGTTAAGTGTAAATTCTATTACAAGTGAGAAATTAAAAAAGATTTTTATAGTTATAGCAATATGCTATTTCTCTTATAATCTTACCTTAGAAAATTCAATACTCTATAAGAAGGTAAAGAAAAATAATATAGTTTTTCCCTTTGTATCTATAATAATAAGGTTAATTATAATAGTAATTGGAGTAAGTTGTATTGCAAAGGAGTTTGGATTTACAGGCTTTATAGCTGGTCTTGGAATAAGTGGAGTTGCTTTCGCATTAATGGCTCAGGATACATTTTCCAATCTTTTTGGCGGGATTATTATAGTGCTTGATAGACCTTTTGCAATTGGTGATTGGATACAAACCTCTGATATAGAAGGAATTGTTGAAGAAATAACTTTTAGAAGTACAAAAATAAGAACCTTTTCTATGGCAGTTGCAACAGTTCCAAATTCAAAGCTTGCTAATGAAAATATAATTAATTGGAGCCAAAGAAAATTAAGAAGAATTCACTTTAAATTTACTATAAGATTTGAAACTTCTGTTGAAAAAATAAAAAGATCTTTGGATAAAATAAAAGAATTACTTAATAATCATGAAAAGATAGATAAGGACTTAATAATTGTAAGTTTTAATGAATTATCTACCTATGGCTTTGGAGTATTTATATATTTTTATACCAATGAATTAAGATATGTGAAATACGAAGCACTAAAGGAAGAAATTAATATAGAAATACTAAGGATACTAAAAGAAGAAGAAGTGGAATTAATGTTCTTAAATCTAAATTTTGGTATGGATAGTTTGCATAAAGACAATAACTGCGAAGCTACTTGCTCAGAATTAGAATCTATAAGAAATATAACTGAAGAAGAAAGAGGAAACAAGTAATGTTATCAAAGATAACATTAAATGAAAAAATGAAAGAATGAAGAAGTGAGGAAGCAATTTGTTTCAAATTATTATATTTTAATAGCTAAAAACTCCTAAGGGAGTTTTTATTTTTTGACATTATTTTTTTTATCTAGAACAAGACCAATAGTAAGACCTAAACACAATCCTATTAATAAATCTCCATAAATAATACCCAAAACAAGTCCCATTCCAGTAAAAAGTGTGAAATAACAATTATTATTTTTCTTTTTATTTTTTTCAACCATAAAACACACTCCTATAAATACATCTGAAAAGTAATTATGTTTATATTATATACTATTTTATGGAAAATATAGTATATTAACATTAATTAAGATAAAGGAAAATAAATTTTAATAAAAATTGATAGAAATTATAAAGTTTAAGCTAAGTAATAAGTGTAAGGACTTACAGGAAGGAGAATCTTATGAGGATAAATGAAAAAAACTTTATAAAGTATCTAAATAAGAAAAATGAAAAAGCTTTAGATTATATAGTAGACACATATGGTGGATTAATAAAATCTATAGTAAATAAACATTTATATAGTCTTACTGATTATAATGATGAATGTATAAATGATATATTATTAGCTATCTGGAATGGAATTGATAAATATGATGAATCAAAAGGTGAATTTAAAAATTGGTTAGCAGCGATTTCAAGGTATAAATGTATTTCATATCAAAGAAAGTATTTAAACATAGAATTAATGACAGATGATATTGAAAATATAGACCTTAAGGGTGATGATAACATTGAAAGATACTTAGAAAAAGAGGAACTTAAAAAGGAAATAGATTCCTTATTAAGTGCACTAAATCCTAAGGATAAGGATATTTTTATTAGATATTATATAAATGAAGAAAAAGTTAGAGATATTGCAGAAATTTACTCTGTTAAGGAAGAAGTTATTTATAATCGGATATCTAGAGGAAAGAAAAAAATAAAATCCATCTTTGGAAATAGCTTTGAGGAGGGACAAATATGAAGGATCCATTAGAATATTTAAATGATGTAAAAATAGATTTGAGTGAATACGAAGAAGTAGAGTTAAATGATATAGAAAAAAAGAAGATAAAAAAATTGGTTAGAAAAACTATAGCCAAAGGGAATAAGTATTCAAAGTTTAGTACAAAGATAAGTGGACTAATAGCAGGATTGACAATATGTATATTAACTTTGGGGGTGTACTTTCCAACATATGCACAAAAAATTCCCATATTAAAAGATGTATATGAACGAATATTTTCATCTTCAGACTTAGGTAATTATGAAGATAACTCTGTTCCAGTAATGGCAAAAATAAAAGTGGGTGAATATGAGGTTAATATTGAAAAGGCTTATTATAATGGTATAGAACTAACAATAATATTTAATATAATAGGTGATAAACCTATAATAAATGATTCACGTTTTAGTTTGGAAACATCTATTACTACAGAGGATAATATTGTGGAGAATTCTGGATTATTTTATGGAGAATTTATTGATGATTATACTTTTCAAGCTATTCAATCAGTACAGTTTAAAGCTATAGATGGAGGAGAATTACCAACTGTATTTAATGGTAATCTTAAAGTAACAAAGTTATATACAGGACGAAGTGATCAAGAATATATAGATATTAATATAGAACCGATTCCACTAACTTTAGATAGTAGTACTGTAGCTGTTAAGGACTATGAAATAAATAAAACAATTATATCTAGAGATAGGACAATTGAAGTTTTAAATGCAAAGGAATATGATACTGGTATCTTTATTAAGTTTAAATATCCTGAAGGACAATTTGCTTTATTTAGAGATTACTTTATTTGGGATAGTAATAAAGGTATTTTACAAGAAAAAACTATTAGTCCAAATAGAGAGGAATCTATATCAATTATGCAACATAATCCTCCAAGTGAAGATGGTGAGGTATATTTAATTCCATATCAGTATGATACAAGTGGTGATAGAAGAAGGGTATTGATACCATTAGAAAAAGGTAAATTTGATTTTGGTAGCCAAGGGTCTCTTGAAATTTTAGATATTACAGATGTACTTGATACTACAGAAATAAGGGTAAGAGCCACAGGAAATTATGCTGCATATCCTTTAAGTTTTGAAGGGGATGGTGGAATAGATCATTACAATCCAATTAATAGCGATGATTATCATCCAATATTTAAAAAAGATGAAAAAAATCTAGGAGTTTTAGATACTGAAAAAACCTTTGTATTTAAAAAACTAGATAGAAATAAGAATTATTATATATATGAGAGACTAGACAATTACGAAATACTATATCAAAAGATGATTAAAATCAAGTAATATTATGCTAATTTTCATAAAGGGATGCCTAAAGGGCATCTCTATTTATTTTACTAGTATTAGTGGTATAATTTAAATATGAAGTAGATTATTAAGTAAATTAATGAAGGGTAATACAAATTAGGTGATAAAATGGAAAATAATAAAAAGAAACTTATGCAATTATCAACTAGGTGTGGATGTGCAGGAAAATTTACTCCAGATGATTTAGCTAAAGTATTAAAACATATTGAAGTTAGTGAAGATGAAAGAGATCCTAATTTATTAGTAGGCTTTGATAAGTCAGATGATGCAGGGGTATATAAAATTACAGATGAATTAGCTTTAGTACAAACTGTAGATTTCTTTACACCAGTTTCCAATGATCCTTATACATATGGACAAATTGCAGCAGCTAATGCTTTAAGTGATGTTTATGCGATGGGTGGAAAACCTTTGACAGCTTTAAATTTATCATGTTTTTCAGCAACTATTGGAGCTGATATCCTAGCAGAAATATTAAAAGGGGGAGCTGATAAAATTAGAGAAGCTGGAGCAACAATTGCAGGTGGACATACTATCACAGATGAAGAAATAAAGTATGGAGTATCTGTAACAGGGTTAATAAATCCAAATAAAATTATATCTAATTCTGCTGCAAAGGTAGGAGATAAACTTATATTAACAAAACCTTTAGGCTCTGGAGTATTAACTACAGCTCTAAAAATAGATTTTATTACAGATGAAGAGTTTAAGGAAGCAGAAAAAGTTATGTCAACTTTAAATAAAGTTCCATCAGAAGAAATGCAAAAGATAGGTGTAAATTCTTGTACAGATATTACTGGTTTTGGATTTATTGGACATTCATATGAAATGGCAGCAGGAAGTGGAGTAGCTTTAGAAGTAGATAGTAAAAAGATTCCTGTTATGAAGAAAGTAAAAGAATTAGTAAAAGAATACTGTTTACCAAGTGGTGCATATTCAAATGAAAAACATTTTGAAAAATGGGTAAAATTTTCAGATAAAATTGATGATGCCACAAGATTAACATTTTTTGACCCACAAACTTCTGGTGGACTATTAATTTCAGTAAGTGAAAATAAGGCGGAGGAACTATTAAATAATATTAATAGTAGAAGTGAAATTAAAGCTGAAATTATTGGAAGAGTAGTTGAAGCTAATGAAGATAATAAACTTATTAATATAATTTAGAATAATTAATATAATAATTTAAATAGAGGTGGGATTATGGAGATTATCGATTGTAAGGGATTAGCTTGCCCTATGCCAGTAATAAAAACAAAGAAATATTTTGATTTAGAAGATTCAAAAGAAGCCTTAGTAATAGTAGATAATGAAGTAGCAAAAAATAATATATTAAGGTTAGCTAAAGGAATCAATTTAAATAGTAGCTTTATTGAAGAAGAGGGAATATATAAAATACAACTTTCAAGAGGTGAAATCAAAGATGTACAAGTATCAAAGATTAATGAAGCCTTAGATAATATTTCTGTTCCTTCAGCACCAACCATATTAGTAGCAACTAACCTTTTAGGAAATGGTGATGATAAATTAGGAGAAACTTTAATGAAGGTATATATTAATACCTTAGCAGAATCAGAAATCCTTCCAAAAAATTTAATGTTTATTAATGGAGGAGTTAAATTAACTTGTACAGGTTCAGATGTATTAGATAGCTTAAATTTAATGAAGGAAAAGGGAGTAAATATAATAAGCTGTGGTGCTTGCTTAGATTTCTACAATTTAAAGGAAGAACTTAAGGTTGGGGAAATAGGAAATATGTATCAAATTATTGAACTTATGAATAAAAGCAGAAATACTATAAAACTTTAGTTTAGGTAAAATATAATAGATAATAAGTGAGAGAGAAGAAAAAAGAGAGAATAGGTAAAATAACAGATAAGGTTTAAGAGGACAAAGATAAGATTATTAAACTACTAGATAAATGGGAATTTGATAAGGAGAGAATATGATACTCGAAACAGAACGATTATATTTACGAGAGTTAACACAAGAAGATTATAAATCTTTATGTAAGATATTGCAGGATAAAGAAACAATGTATGCCTATGAAGGAGCATTTAGTGATACGGAAGTACAGGAATGGTTAGACAGGCAAATTTTCCGTTATAAAGAATGGAACTTTGGGTTGTGGGCAGTAGTTCTAAAAGAAACAGATGAAATGATCGGGCAATGTGGTCTAACAATGCAACCATGGAAGGATACGGAAGTGTTGGAAGTTGGCTATCTTTTTCAACAGTTATATTGGCATAAAGGTTATGCTACAGAAGCTGCAAAAGCGTGTAAGAAATATGCTTTTGAGATACTAAATGCTAACGAGGTATGTTCTATAATTAGAGATACAAATGTAGCCTCTCAAAATGTAGCGCTAAGAAATGATATGATAGCAATGGATAGCTGGACGAAACATTACCGAGGTGTGGATATGTTACATTACCGTTATGTAGCTATCCGTAAGTAATAACAAATTGAAATTTAGAATTTATAAAGTATTAAGATATAGTATCGTGATGCCTTGGAGCTTGCGACGGAACCCAGATAAAATATGATATCTTAATACTTTTTAATTTTTCATTTATCTCATTTCTTTAATTTTTTTATTAAACTTTTCATAAAGCTTAATCATATCTTCTTCAGTTGAGTATATAGAAACCTCATCAATTGGAATCCATTTTACTCCGCTATTTTCATCTTCTTTAATAATAAGATCATCATTTTCATCGCCTTCTAAAAGATAAGCTACTGATAAATGAAGATGTGAAGCTATATTTTTCCCTCTTTTAATATGAGCAGGTACAGGAAGTACATCTAAAGAAAATATCTTTTTATCTAAAGCCTTGATATGTTTAACTCCCGTTTCTTCCTTAGCTTCTTTAATTGCTACATATAATAAATCTTCATCTCCATCTGCATGTCCACCAGTCCATGACCAAGAATTATATATATTATGATAAATCATAAGAACTTTAGTCTTATCTTTATTTACTATATATCCAGAACTAGTTATATGAGCTAATGGATTTTCTCTAGTAAGTAAATTATCAAAATTATTAATGGCATATAATATAGCTTCTTTATCAGCTGCTTCTTGTTCATCATATGGAACATATTCTTTAATTTCTTCTATCCAATTCATAATATTCTCCTTTTAGTTTAAATATTTAATTATCATTATATACTAATGTGTATAAAATAACCATTAAGAAAAACAATCACATATAAAAATGCTGTCGAATAATATGTATAGATACTATTTGTATTGACATGATTATATTTAGGATGTAAGAGAGGAAACGATAATGCAAATTGGTATAAGGGCATTAGACGAGAGCTTAAACTTGCAGAAAATAAAGAAACCTCTTATACACTGTATTAATAATTCTTCAGAAAAGTTAAAAGAAAGTATAATAAACTATAATGGTAAGCCTATATTTACAGATATATTAAAAGAATATGTAGAATTAACTTCTAAGGCTAACTCCTTACTAATATATCTTAAAGATTTAAATGAAGATAAAATTGAGGCAATAGAAAAATCAATAAGAATAGCAAGAAGAAAAGGAATACTTGTAGTTTTAGATATACTAGGAGCAAACCTTTCTTTTCCAATAAGGGAAATGGCATTAAGATTTATAAATAGATATAATATAAATGTTGTTACAGGAAAGGTAGAAGAATTTAAGGTTCTAGTATTAAATGATAAAACTTTAATTGAAGAAGAAAATATAAATTATAAAATAAGAGAAGATAATTCCTTTAGAATTAGATTAAAAAGGTTTTCAAAAAATAATAATACAATTTTAGTTATAAAAAGTGATGATTATTATTTAACTGATGGATTTAGTGAATTCTTTATAAATAGATATATAAACGAGAAAAATAAATCATTAGATATTGAAGCTATGTTAAGTGGACTAATTTCTGTGGGAGTTGCATCTGCAAGTAATAATGAAGAAAGGTTTATAAGCGTCTTAGTTGCTATTATGACTATGGCAGTAAGTGAAAAAAAAGCTGAACAAAAGAATTTGATTTATAGTGAAGATATAAGTTTTATGAAATACTTAGAAGATGAAATTAAGAATATAAATGCAAATGAGTTAATTAAATTATCAAAAATAGATTATTTATTCACAAGATAAGTAGTCAGATATTATATCGTTGCTTCCGTCGCTCGCTCCAAGTCAGCACAATATAATATCTGACTACTTTTATACTAAAGGAAAAAAGGCACTTAGGTGTCTTTTATTTTGAGGAAAAAGTTAGTAATGGTTTCTTTGAGAATTGAAACATTGTTATGGGAAAAAATGTTATAATTAATTGTAGGATGCTAAGTAGATAATAAAGCATAAAATGAATTAAAAAAATTATTACAAACATACAAATGAATTAGGAGTTGAAAGAGAGGTTGTATATGTGAAAAGAATTATTATTGGAGCTGGCAATACTTCTTATGAAGGGTGGAAAGCAACACAAGAAGAGGAGTTAGACTTATTAAATATTAATGATTATTATAATTTATTTGAACAGGAAGAATCTATTGATGCATTCTTAGCTGAACATGTATTTGAGCATTTAAGTTATGAGGAAGGAGTAAAAGCAGGTAAAAATTTATATAAGTTCTTAAAACCAAATGGATATGTTAGAGTTGCAGTTCCAGATGTTAATTTTGATAATGAATGGTATAAGAATATGTGCAAACCAGGGGGACCAGGAAATGTAGATCATCCTGCATATACTCATAAGGTTTTTTATGATTATAAGACTTTAATAAATGTTTTTGAAGCAGCAGGATTTACAGTAGATTTACTTGAATATTGCGATGAAAATGGAAGATTTCATTTTAATTATTGGAATCCTGGACAGGGGATGATTGGAAGATCTTTAAGATTTGACACTAGAAATGATAGTGGGGAATTGGGTATGGTTTCAATTATTATTGATGCATATAAAAAATAGATAATTTCTAATTTGGAGATATTCCAAGTTTTACTTTAGTTATTCTAATTTACTAATTCTATATCAGAAAAAGTTTATTTAAAATATATTTATAAGTATAAAAAAGTAAGTTACAATAATAATTAGTTTTTATTAAAAGAATCATGAACTTAGGGTTTGTGGAGAAATAGTGATTAAAGATATATTGGAAATAAGTTAGATAGTAAGCTTATAAAGATAAGCAACTATGGGGGGGAATAATGGCAAAACTTAAATTGCGGGATTTAATAACAATATTAAATAGTGATGTATTAAAAAGTAATTCATGTATTGAAATGAACTTTTGTATTGATAATGATACAAAATATGATGACTGTTGGCTAGGAAAAATGCCAGATAAGAAAAATATAGGAAAGGAATTATATTGGTATGGCTTAGTGGCAGATGGTTCACAAGCATATGAATATAATAAATTAGAGGATTTTCTAAATGCCAAAGTATTCAATGGGAAGAGTTTATATGATGTTATTGAAAAAATAACTTGGTTTTCTTTAGATGGGAGTAGCATAGAAGAAATATTTTCATTTATATAATTTATTTATAGATTAATTAATATTAGAAATATATTAATTTTCTATGAAATATTATATCTATATCATACAAGGAGGGATATGGAACTATTCTTCTAAATGATATAGAAAAAATTGCAAAAGAAAAAGGATGCAATATAATTCATTTAGATACTTTTGATTTTCAAGCAAAGGATTTTTATATTAGACATGGATATGAAGTTTTTGGAGTATTAGATGATTGT
Organism: Clostridium sp. SGI.024; assembly: GCF_050315195.1. NCBI lineage: Bacteria > Bacillati > Bacillota > Clostridia > Eubacteriales > Clostridiaceae > Clostridium > Clostridium sp. SGI.024. The sequence goes on from NZ_JBNPON010000064.1 coordinate 16,044, forward strand.
CCAAAAGAACATAAACGTTATTATATGAAAAAGAATATATAGTTAAATATATTAAAAATCTAATCTGTACAAAACAGGAATTAATATTTTTGTAGAAATTTTGTGCTATTTTATATTTTTTTGACATTTTTTTATTTTCTATTGAATATAATCAATTTTTACATTAAAATTTATACTATAATAAGTTATAAAAAATACAAATATTTAAAATATAATTTCCATTAATCTAAGGAATTATATTTTAATTTATTTGTATACGTATTCATAACTTTATTCAGATTGTATTAAATAAAAGAGTATTAAATGTAAATATAATGAAATTTTTAATGTGTATTAAATTAATACTTTTTACCTTTTATATTGTTATAAATTACAATTATAGATAAATGCAGTAAACTTAATAAAAATCATATCATAATCCTTAATTCAAAACATAGCAAAATTAATAATACTTATTATTGAAATAAATTTTATATAATATTTTCTTATAATATTCTTTATAACTTCAATTAAACATATCTGTATTACTTAAATAATAAACTCTAAAGGACTATTTTTAAAATAGCTAAATACATTTAATTATATGATATTAATTTAAATTAATATAGTATTTTATTAAGGAGGAGAACTATGAAAAAATTTTTAAATGCCAAATTCACTTTATTTTTATTACTAGCTTTTATGCTGATTTTTAATGTTAACATTAGCAATGTTAATGCAAATAGCTTAGATGATCAAATTTCAAGAGTAAAGGTTTTTGATAAAGCTAGTAATATTTGGAAATCTAAGTACTTTAGGATTCCTAGCTTACAAATACTATCTGATGGAACTATGCTTGCTTTTTCTGATATTCGCTACAATGGAGCTAGTGATCATGGATATATTGATATAGGTGTAGCTAAGAGCACTGATGGTGGACAAACATGGGATTATCAAATAGCTATGAAAAATGATCGCAAAAATTCAACTTATTCTCGTGTAATGGATTCTACAACTGTTGTTACAAATACTGGAAGAATAATATTGATTAATGGAGCCTGGAATACTAATGGTAACTGGGCAAGCGCTAGTACAAACCTAAGAAGTGATTGGTCAGTTCAAATGGTTTATTCAGATAATAATGGTAGAACATGGTCTGATAAAATTGACTTAACAACAAATAAAGCTAGAATAAAAAATCAACCTAGTAATACAATTGGATGGTTAGGTGGTGTTGGAACAGGAATTGTAATGGAAGATAATACAATTGTAATTCCTGCTCAAATAGCCTTAAGAGAAAATAATTCAAATAAATATTATTCAACTATTATATATTCAAAAGATAATGGTGAAACTTGGACAATGGGAAATAAAGTTCCTCAAGCAACAACTTCTGAAAATATGGTGATAGAATTAGATGGTGCCTTAATTATGAGTACTAGACATGACTATACTGGATATAGATCTGCATACATATCACATGATTTAGGTAACACATGGGAAGTATACGAACCTTTACATAGGAAAATTAAAACTGGCTCAGGTGCGGGTTGTCAAGGTTCATTTATAAAAGTTACTGCCTCAAATGGAGATAGAATAGGATTAATTTCAGCTCCTAAAAATCTAAAAGGAGGATACATAAGAGATAATATAACTGTTTATATGATTAATTTTGATGACTTATCAAAAGGTATTACAGAATTAACAGTTCCTTATCCACAAAACGGAAATGCTTCAGGTGGAGGATATTCTTCATTATACTTTAACAATGGGACTTTAGGAATACTTTATGAAGCAGATGGTAATATAGAATACAAAGATTTAACACCTTACTATTTATCTTTTTATAATGATAAAACTACTAATAATATAACATACTTATCAGATACTAAGTGGGAAAGTCAAAGAGCTTCTTATGGTACTATTAGACGTGATATATCTCATGATGGTGTAAATAAATTAGCACTAAGAGATGCTAATGGCTCAACAATTAATTATACTAAAGGAGTTGGTGCTCATTCTATTAGTGAAATAACTGTTGATTTAACTGATAAAGATTACGATAAATTTGAAACATCTGTAGGTGTATTACAAAAAGCTAATACTACTAATAATAATGCTTCTG
>NZ_JBNPON010000065.1:0-17966 GCF_050315195.1 Clostridium sp. SGI.024
TTAAATAAAATAATTTAAATTAATGATATTAATATTCTTTTTCTAAATCTTTAATTTCCTTTATACCTTGAAACTTTTTAGGAATACGAATTCCAAAATATATTCCATTATTAGATAAATTATTAATATAATATGAAAATATCCCTAAAGCTATAATTGTAATATTCAATCCTAAAACAGAGCCTATATTAGTCAAAATAACACCTCCAGCTTATACCCCAACTATTATAAAATATATAAGCAATACTATTATTAAAGCTATTGGTAAAATTGCTATTATTAATCCAACAGGACTTCCTAAATTAACACTCCACCCAATACCTACTCTTTTCTCTACAAATATACTAGGATCCTTTTTATTAAAATAAAAATTACCTAATATCCAATTCTTATCATCATCTCTGTATATTTCTTCAGCCTCTTTATTAACTTTTAAGTTTTTTCCACCTTGTCCTATTTTATAACTAATAGCAGAAAAAATAATTGTAGTTAACAATATTGCAGGTAAGAAAAAAATATATATAATATTTACACTCCAAGAAAAAATAGTACAAAATTGTGTGAAAGCCATCATTAATGTAATTTCTATAGTAATTATAAATAATAATATAGAATTTATCCTTTTAAATATCTTTCTTTGAGCTTTTATTTCTTCTAAGGTTCCACTATTTATTTCAACTTTTCCATTTATAGCAAATTTATTTATTAGAGCTAAAAATATTATCATTCCTACTTGAAATAAAACTGGAAATAAAACTAAATAGAAAAATCCTTTAAAACCTTCTTTATTTACAAAACTATCTGCTATTCCTTGTGCATTATAATGAATAGGAAATGGGTCGGGAACACTTTTATATTCCATAAGAGTTATTATAACTGTAATTAAAGGAATTACTAATAACAACATAAAGTTTCTAGTTTTAATTACCACATCATCTTCTCTTGCCTTAGGCTTTCTAATGGAAGTATCTACAAGAACTACATTTTTTCCAAGACTTCTCCAACCCTTCTCCTCTTTTAGCTTCATCATTTTTTTCCAATATATAAATACTGGTATATTAGTAGCTATAATTATTACAAAAGTTAATAATAAAAATATTGATATTTTTGATGTAAAAGCAACTAATATATTAACTATAATAATTACTGGCAAAATATAAATAAGATGATTTTTCTTATATTCTTTTTCTAACTTTAATATTTCATCTTCCTTCTCATATTCCTTTGGAACTCTAACCCCAAATATTATTCCATTATTAGAAAACTTATTTACCCAAAATGTTGAAATAAATAAAATAATACTTACGAAAATAGTTGATCCAACTAAAAATATTTTTTCCACTATTTTTCACCTTCTTCTTTATTGAAGTCTAAGAATACCTTATCTATATACTTTTTAATTTCATCCTTCTCTATGCCTCTATTAAAACATTCAGCCATATAATAATATAAATTTTCATTTAAATCTTCTTTAAATTTATCATTTGAATTATTTAAATTTAAAGAAACTACTGCACCTTTTCTTCTATCAATTTTTATATAACCCTCTTCTTTTAATATATTATAAGCCTTATTAACGGTATGCATATTTATTCCTATATCTTCTGCTAAGGCTCTAACAGAAGGTAATTCTTCATCTTTTTCAATTCCTCCTTTAGCAATACCTTCAATAACTTGATTTTTTACTTGCACATATATGGGTATCTCTGAATCAAAATCTATTCTTAATATCATTAAAACACCTCTCTTCTGAATGTAGAATGAAAAATGTAAAATGTAAAATTGATGATGAAACTCCTTTCGGAGTTTCTAAATTTTATATTTTGTAATTTGGAACAAATTACTTCCATAATTCTACATTCTACATTTTTCATTTTTCATTTGGGCTGTAATAACAGCCCACTATAGTTTGTTAAATAGTTTTACAGCAGTAGTATTTAAAATTACTGTAGTAGCTCCTAATATTATTAATTCATAAATTACTGTACCTAATAAAAATAAGTTTATATTTTGTATTTTTCCATAAATAAATATTAATACTGGAATTACTACTATAGCTGCTGAAATTAGCATTTGTATAATTACGCTTGCTCCTTGTTTTACTACAGCTGTTTCTGAAACCCAATTGAATTTAGGAAATAATAAGTTTATTATTATTCCAATTATAGGAACCACCAATGAAAAAATAGTTGATATACCTAAAAGCCAAATAAATTGAATTGCTGATAATTTCAATGAAATCATAAAAATAATATCTGAAATTAATAAAGCTGGCACAATTAAAATTAAATTTAATCCTATCTTTGCTTTAAATATTTCTATTGGCCTTATTGGACTACTCTTTAATATCCATAAATTTTTTCCTTCTAAAGATATAGATGAATTTGTTGTGCAAGATATTACTAAAATTCCACATACAACAACTATAATGAATAAAGGTATAATTTCCTTTACAATTTCTACTTCAAGTATAGTAGCAAGTACTTCTTCTCCCATAAATAAAGTAGCTATGGACATTCCAAGTAATAATATTGGTCCAAGAATTGTATTTATTACATATATTGGTGATGCAAAATATCTTTTTATCTCTTTTTTTAGTAATGCCATTAATTGTGTAGAACTTTTCATTTCTTTTATTTTATAATTAGCTTTTTTATAGCTTTCTTGAAGTCTTGAACTTATACTCTTAAAACTTTTACTAAATACAAGTACAAATATAGAAAAAACTAATACTGATAATATAACAAATAATAATATATCTACAAAATTGTTATTAGCTAAACCTCTTACAGCTAAAATTGCTGGAGGATAAATCTTTAAAATTCCTTCACTTATAGATGCACTATTAGCAACAAAATAACTTATAAGCTCATTTACTTTAAAGGATGATATTAAAATTAAAAATACAACTCCTAAAGTTCCTAATGTAATTATTAAGTTTTTATATTTTAATCGTGATGATATATAACTTATTCCAAAAGCAATTATTGAAGAAAATACTATAGGAATAAGTGGCAAAGCTAAATAAATCAATGCAAGATTTATAAAGAATAAAGGTGATATATTACTATATTTAAAATAAATCATTCCAGATGGTAATAAAACAAATAAAGAAAAGAAATAATTAACTGCAAGCAATTCCACCATTTTAGATATTAAAATATCACTTTTCTTAATTGGCAAACTCATTAACAAATCATAGTCCTTAAAGGAAAATAATATTCCTTGAGCTTTATATATTGAAGTAAATAATATTATTGCTGAACTTATTATAAATCCCATAACTAAAAGCATATCTAATAATCCAAATTGATTTAATCCCTTAGCCATAAGCTCAAAATATAGTACTGCCATAACTAAAAGCATAATCATAGTAAAGCCAATTGTTATAGCTAAAAAAATAGATTTATTTCTTTCTACCTTTGATTTTTCTTTAGTAAATTTATTTATACCAATAGAGGAAATAAAATTAACTTTTAAAAGACTTACTAATTTACTCATTATCTATCAACTCCATAAATATATCTTCTAAGGAACTATTACCCTTTACATCTTCCATCTTACCTTGAGTAACTATAACCCCTTCCTTTATTATAGCTACTTTATCACAAAGCTTTTCTGCAACTTCTAAAACATGAGTTGAGAAAAATATTGATACTCCATTACTGCATAATTTTTTCATCTCTTCCTTTAAAGTATGTGAAGCTTTGGGATCTAAACCAACAAAGGGTTCATCTAATATCATTAGCTTTGGTTTATGAATTAAGGCTGAAATAATAACTAATTTTTGCTTCATTCCATGAGAATATGAAGATATTAAATCTCCTAAAAAACTTGTTATTTCAAACATATTAGCATAATACTTAATTAAATTTTCTCTATCAATCTTTGAAACATTAAAAATATCTGCAATAAAATTTAAATATTGAATTCCAGTTAAGCTTTCATAAATATCTGGATTATCTGGTATATAAGCAATATTACTTTTGCATTTCATAGGATTTTCCTTAATAGACACTTTATCAATTAGTATATCGCCTTCTTCAAATTCTAATATTCCAACTATAGATTTTATAGTAGTAGTTTTTCCTGCTCCATTATGACCAATAAAAGCAAATATCTCTCCATCATTAACTTTAAGAGAAATATTATTTACAGCTTTTTTACCATTTTTATATGCTTTTGAATAATTTATTATTTCTAACATATTAACACCTCTCATTATTATACTTGTTATATTAATAGTATAACAGCTATAATAAAAAATCAATATTTTTTATATTTATTCTTTACACATTATTAATATATGGTAAAATTATATAAGTCGGTATTCTATGAAACCGAACTTTGCAAAAAATTATTTTTTTGCCGAATTATATCCTATATAAGGAATAAGAACGGAGGAGTTAAAATGTTAAACACTAGAGGGGTGGGAAAATCCCATGAAAATGTTAGAAAGATGGTAATAATAGCTATGCTATCAGGGATTTGTTTATTTTTAGGATTAACAGGTCTTGGTTTTATCCCTTTACCACTTTTTAAGTTAACTATTTTACATTTGCCAGTTATAATAGGAGCTATAATAGAAGGACCAATCGTAGGTGGCTCTATAGGCCTAATTTTTGGTTTATTCTCAATTTATCAAAACATAACAGCTCCAACACCAATGTCACCATTTTTTTATAATCCATTAGTATCTGTAGTTCCTAGAGTGCTAATTGGAGTTTTATCTTATTACATTTACAAACTTATAAGAGCTAAGCTAAAAAATGCTAAAATAGCAATTAGTATAACTGCTGTTTGTGGCTCTTTAATAAATACAATTGGTGTACTTGGAACTATTTACTTACTTTACTTTAAAGATTATGCTGAAATACTTATATCTAAAGGATCTATTTCATCAAATTCAGTTGGTGCAGTTACAACAGCTCTATTAACTGTAATAGGTACAAACGGGATTGCAGAAGCAGTCTTATCTGCATTAATCGTAACTCCAATAGTAATTGCAATATTTAAGATGCAAAAGAAAAATCCATAAGATATTTAATAATAAGATTTTATAATCCTAAACTCATAGAGTTTGGGATTTTTCATTTTCTATGAGAAAATATTCTAATTTTTTTATATTTTTTATACTTTGTCCTTTTTTTGATTAACAAGAATCCTCTTCCTACAATGTAATTAATTAAATAGTTTATAAAAAATATTTTTACACAATCTAATAGTACAAAGTTATTAAAAACCTTTGTATGAAAATTAAATTTTGAGGAGGTATTTATTATGACAAGTAGTACAAAACTAGTTCCAGAAGCAAAACAAGGATTATCAAAATTTAAAAATGAAGTAGCTAATGAAATGGGTGTTCCTTTCTCAGATTATAACGGAGATCTTTCTTCAAAACAATGCGGTAGCGTTGGTGGAGAAATGGTTAAGAGAATGGTACAACAATACGAATCAAAACTTAAATAGAAAATATCTTCTATTTGAAAGGTAACTAAATAAATAGTTTCCTATAGATAAAAATTGTACAAATTATTATCTATAAAATTAAGAGCAGTGGTTGAGATAATATTTTTCACATCCACTGCTTCTTATTTATCATTACTTTAATTATTATTACCATTTTTCTTATGCGCAGATAATACTATAAAAAGTATCCCTATAACTCCTAAAGTACTTAATATAACCCAAAAGATTATATTAGAAGTATCTCCAGTATTAACAACTGTATCAGATATACCCTTGACCTCTTCTTTTATAGGTGTAATTGTTTTATATACATTATTGAAATTAGCTGCATCTACTTTATTTGTTTCATTATTCTTATAAAGAACTGAAGTAGCTTCTAAACCCTCTCCATTTTCTTTATTAGTTACATAAACTGTAAGATTATAGGTACTATAATCATAAGTACAATCTACATTATTTCCTTTCTCTTGCCATATTGTATAATTATATACTCCTACTCTTGAAAAAGTTATTTCTGGAAAGTACGCTATATCCTCACCCTCTACAGTCATGCTATAAGTTTCATTTACAGTTCCTTCCGGCATTGTATTATTTATGTTATTTGCTTTTAGATTAACTGTAAATTTCTCTGCTTTAGTAGGTAATGTACCTTCTAGAGAAACCGAAAACTTTATTTTTGTTATTGGTAATTCCACCGCCAGAACAGGCGAAGTAATCATCATAAGATACATAACCAATATGAGCAAGGTTATTGCCATATTCTTTATATTTTTCTTCATCCTCAATATCCTCCTATTCTGCTGGTCTGTGCGGTTCCATCACAGCCAGAATAATCGTTCTTGCATCAGTAAATTCACTTGAACAAGTAGTTAGGGCCAGAATCTGTGTATTCGCTTTTTTAGCTTCTTCAAAGGTATCTTTATGAAGATAAATTGCATTTTTCTCTACAAAATTATGTAGACTACTTATATCTTCATTTCTCTGTGCTATCTCAAATATCATATCTTCTGAGGCAACTTCCAATAGGTAAGCATAAATTTTTAAATCATACCCTCTATCGGGCAAAATCAAAACTCCTGTTCTATTTTCATTAAAAAATTCTTCTTCCTTGTAAAGATCAAGATCCCCAAACATATTATGATTAGCCATATGGTGACCATATAACAAAGTATAGTTATCATGAAAACTTGCATCACAACGAGAATCTTGATATATACTACCTGCTAATGAAAAATCACCATAAACATCAGTGTTTATATAGGTAAGATTAGTCTCCCCATGTACTACAGGGTAATCTATCTTAGTACCATCCATAGTAATCCATGCACAAACATCTGGATTTATTTCTAACAATTTTTTAAAGGAAGCTATTCTATCCTTTGCATTATCCATATTTGGTTTGAATTTAAGCATATCATCTTGTACATTTTTTGCTTCTTCATATATATGGTGGTTATCCCAAAGAGCATAAACTGAATAAGCTCCTGCAGTAGAAAGTAATGATAATACTATTAAAGTTAAAAGGGCATTTGACACCCTGAGAAAGAACTTAGAAAACCTCATGTGCCACACTCCTTAAGCTTTATTAATAAAACTAGGCATTGAAGGACTAAAAGTCCTTCAAACCTATTTGTTAATGTTACTTACTATCTTAGTTATTATTAGCAGTACGTTTCTTCATAAAGAAAACTCCCATACCAACTGCAACACCAGCTAAGATTATAATATAAGGTAAGTTGTCCACAAAGATTCCTGTGTCAACATCTCTTCCCTTATTATTAGTAATAGTAACTGTATCTAAAGCTGAGTCTACTTTTTTATTGTTATCAGACCAATTATAAGTAGCAGCATCATACCCATAGTCATCACCAGTATAATCATCTTCAACTACTGTATAAGTAACATCATATGGAATATTATTAATAGTAATTGTATCACCATGTTTTAATTCTAACTCATTTTCACCTATTGATAATGTTACAGGTTGTGTATATTTACCACCAGTTGCAGTAATATTACTATTAACAGTTTTTCCTGTTGGTGCAGTTAATGTAACCTTAACTTTAAAGTAACGATCTGTTTCACCCATATTACCAGTAACATTTTTAGTAATTGCTAAGTTACCTGCAGAGTATGTGTTAGTTATACTATCAGTCTTTGAACCAGTTTCTGATCCATAGTGATAAGTAACGTATCTAACCTTTTGACCATTTTCTTCAGTAACAGTAACCTTTAAGTAAAGTGGATTTGCATCATAAGTTACACCTGCAGTAGATCCAGCTGTTTCAGTTATCATATAAGTAAAGATACCAACATGTTCATAGGTTGGTAATGCTATAGCAGAAGCAGTAGTGTTTTTATCTCCTGCTAAAGTAGCTTCACCATCTGCAAATTGAATTGAATAATTAGTTTGTGTAAACATTGGCATATCACTTTCTGTGTATTGAGAATCTGTTACTCCAACTTTTGTAATTTGAAAATTAAAGGTTTCAGCAGGGTTATTAACCCCATCATTTACTAGCTTATAAACCTTAGCAGGATTTATACTTGCTACACCTCCATTAGTAATTGTTTTAGTATCTGCAAAGGTCACAGTGCTCACACCTAAAACCATTACTAATGATAGAATTAAAGATAAAAATTTTTTCATAATTTCGTCCTCCTCGAAATTTATTTTATTATTTATGTTACTCCCATATATAGTTAGGGAGAGAAACATACAAGTAAATTTTTAGCTTACAATCCCCTTCTTCTAAGAATTGTAATAACTTTTCCATCAATATCTTTTATAGATATTGGTCCAAAATCACGACTATCTTCAGATTGTGTACGATAGTCTCCTAATACAAATACACAGTTATCAGGTACCCTATAAGGATATTCTAAATTTGAATCTTCCTTCATATAGGTAGGATACATAATTCCACCATCTTGAACTGTGCCATTTACAATTAGCTTTCCGCTTTCATCTATTGTTACTACATCATTTTCACAGGCTACAATACGTCCAAGGTAAGTAGATCCATTGTATTTGTACTCTATAACATCATTTTTTAAATACTTCTTCTGTGCTCTAAATCCGATGATTAAATCACCATCTTTTATTGCTGGAAACATTCCATTTCCATTAGCTTGTTTAATTAAAAAGAATTGTGAAAATAATATATAGCCTACAATTATTAATAAGATAATCCTAATAAAAAGACTACGATATCCAAGTCTAGTGTATAAATCACTTTTTCTATTATTAATAACTTCCTCTATGCTTGTCTCTTTTTTTCTCTTTCCCATTACTAGCTTTCCTCCACAGAGGTATTTACTTCATTAGAAATAATACTTTTCCTATGCAAAATACCATGTTCTTCAAGAAGAGCATCATATCTTTCTCTTTCTGCAACAAGAGCCATAGTGTACATATTATTTAATTCAGTAATTTTCTTCCATACATCTTCTTCACTTACTCCACCTAAGAGTTTCTTCTTAAAATGTAATTTTTTTAGCCATCCAATAATAATTTCTTGTTCGAAATTTAGTAGTTCTATTTCCGGATTATCAGTGAATTTAGTTTTCTTTTCCATCTGTCATCCTCCTTAAATGTCATTTTTCCTCTTTCCCTTGTTAATGAAGAATATTCCGCCACCAACAATTACAACTACTAAAATCCCTATATAAGGTAAGGAATCTAATAAAATCCCAGTATCTATTAGTACATTTTTTGTATTAGTTACAACTATATTTAAATCTTTTGCTCCATAAGGTTCTAATTCAATAGTGCAAACGCCATCTACTACAGTCTGCTCTACACCATTTACATCAACTTTAACTTTATAGCCTTCTGAATTCAATTCAGATAATTTAAGTGTTCCATTACTTGGAATATTTGAAATATATTTCACCCCATTATGTGCCAAATCAAATGTTCCAAAATCCTCTTCACCAACTTTTATATTAAATGTAAATGCTTTGGTAGTATCCCCCATATTACCTGCCACTTTTTTTACAATAGACACTGCCCTAATAACTGTTACGTCAGCTGAATCCTCATCTGGAACAATATATTTATTTTCCATAATAGCTGTATTAGTGATTTTTCCAGGTACTGCGTTGTCACTAACGATAGCAGTAATTGTATAAGTTATTGATGATCCCTCAGCCCCTTTTTTTGCTAAAGTAACATTTTCTGCTATAGTAATAGTCCCTGTTTTGTTAGAATCAGTAGTTTCTTTACCATCTATCTTAGTTACGACTAGGCCATCAGGAACTCTATCTGTAACCTTTATTTCATTAAGGGGAGCTTCACTATTATTTTTAATAGTAACTTTATATATTATTTCATCCCCTATTTTTACTTCTGGATTATCTACAATCACTCCATCTTTAACAACATCTTTCTCTATTGAATATTCAAACTTAATTTTTATAGTCGCCCCTGGCAAATCCCAACCTGTGTTATACTCTCCACTAGTTGTTGTATCAATAGCAAAGTGAAATATTTCTGTAATATTTTCAATTTTTCCTATCTCAATAATCATAAGTCCTAAATTACTTTCTAATGTTTGTATTTCATTATTTGGTAAATTAATAACTATTGAAGCATCTGATGAATTATCTGCTAAAATCACATTATAATTTGGACTAATTACTTCTTTGTCACCAATCTTTACTTTAACTATATCTTTCCAATTATTATTTTTTTGAAAACCAAGGACAATATGTGCATTTCCATTGGCATCTACATAAATTCCTTTCGCAATATAATGTTCATTAGTACTAGTAGCTTCCATTTCAATTTCATAGAAATATTCAGCATTAACATTTACTGAATTATTAGCATATAATTGAATTCCATCATCACTTAAAGTAGCTACTGGAAAAGTGTCAGCAGTATTAAATTCTGAATTGCTATTATCAGAAGTATTATTATTTATATTTTCATTATCAACTGTTCTAGTTTTTAGATTTTCATCATCAGTAGCCTTAAAATCCAAATTATTACTATCAGTTATATTATTCTTCAGATTCTCTTTATCATCAGTAAGGGAAGCTAAATTTTCTTTATTAGCAGATTCTTTTTCCAGATTTTCTACGGAAACAGTTTTATCATCTAGATTATCTGCTCTTACAGAAGTTCCACTTCCAGGTAATACTATGCTACTTAGTATCAGGGCCACTATAAGTAATCCTGATAACCATCTTGTAGTATATTTCTTTTTCTTCATACCACATCTCGTATTCATAAATTATACCCTCCTAACCTTTTGTGTCCTTTCTATGCGAAAATAATTATCGCAATATTCCGAATTATCTAAATATAAAATGTACACATTAACCACCATTTCTACGTAGTAAAGTTTTATAAAATAATGCCCATATGGATATAATATGTACATTCATAGTAGGTTTATAGAGATAATTCTTATTATGTAGTGATTTAATATCAACTTATAAACACTAAACTGACAATATTTTTCATTAAATTATATCACTGTATTTATTGAATTATACCACCATTTTTACTAAATTATACCACCATATAATTTAATATTATTTTTTAATCCATTTTATTACTATTTTTGTACATTTTATAACTTTAATCATTTTTTTGTATTTATATAAATAAAATAAGCCTAGAGGTGATTATATTTCTAAATCTCCTCTAGGCTTATACTTTACAAAAGTACCACTTATACAATAGGTTCTATTACTGAACTTCTATCACTTATTACTTTTGATAAATATCTATATATTTAATTAATTTCAAATTACAATATCCAAAACTTATGAATAAAAAAGATCTACTCTTAGGCAAAAGTTACTCCTGATGGATGTACTAATTTAGCCCTTATTGAACAATATGTAGAGCTTCCTGGAGATGTTGTATTTACTGTTGAAATGAGTATCAGAACTACAATGATGGCTGCATATGGTTTATTGAAATTACACAGATTATTTATAGAGTGTAAGCTTTTTATAACTACTTCAGTTAGTAAAAAATCCATACAAAAAGATGCTCATTTACATCTATCTTGTATGGATAATCTTGGAGCGAAAGACGGGACTCGAACCCGCAACATTCACCTTGGCAAGGTGACGCTCTACCATTGAGCCACTTCCGCATAGAATTTACATTTATATAATATAATATCATATAAAATTGGTCAATACTATTTTTAAAATTTATAAAAATGTGGTGGCTTACCCGGGAATCGAACCCGGTACACCTTGATTAAAAGTCAAGTGCTCTACCGAATGAGCTAGTAAACCATAATGGTGCGTGTTAAGAGATTCGAACTCCTGGCCCACGCCTTAGAAGGGCGTTGCTCTATCCAGCTGAGCTAAACACGCATCTTTTCCACGAAAAATATAATAACTTATATTGTCGTATATTGTCAACAGTTTTTTTATTTAAATTAAATTTTTTCAAAAAACATAGTCTAAATTATATTATTATATTAAAATTAAACCTTACTAGCCATAAATATCAAATTGCATACCTGCTATATAATTTTTTATTGCTATTATAACATCTTTTCACACTACAGTAATTATTAAGTTTTCATAGATGTAGTTTTGAATTGGCAATATATAGAGAGAATTTCGAAATTATGTTATTATAAATGTAGTAGGTAAATAGAAATTTATGGAGGAAATATATAATGATAAGACACGTATGTATGTTTACATTAAAAGATGATAACAAAGAAAAAAATATCGCTGATTTTTTTGAAAAAATAGAAAAGCTAAGAGACTTAGATACAATAAAAAATTTAACGTAGTTAGAAATGTAGAAAATACACCAGATACTAATTACGATGTAGCTTTAATTTTCGATTTTGATAGTGTAGAAACCTTAGATCAATACCAAACATGTCCAGAACACTTAGAATTCGCAAAATTTTTAGCTACTATCAAAGTAGATAGAGCTTGCATTGATTACGAAATCTAAACTACATAAAAACAGAAAAGGTCAAGCATATGCTCGACCTTCACTATTACTTCTTACTTCTTACTTAATTATTATTTCATCTTCTTCTGCATCAACTACAACATTTGATCCATATCCAATTTCACCTTTGATTATCTTTCTAGCTAAAGTATTTTCTAAAGTATTTTGAATATATCTCTTTAGAGGTCTTGCACCATATACTGGGTCATAGCCTTCCCTAGCCATAATTGTTTTTGCTGCATCAGTTACTTCAATAGTTATATTTCTATCCTTTAACCTTCCTGATATTTCTCTTAAGAAAATATCTATTATCTTCTTAATTCCATTTTCAGATAATGGCTTAAACATAATTATATCATCTACTCTGTTTAGGAATTCTGGTTTAAATCTTAGCTTCATTTCATTCATAACTTGATTTCTAATTCCTTCATCTACAGTATCTTCACTCTTATTTTCTAAAAGATAACTGCTACCAATATTAGAAGTCATAATTATAATTGTATTTTTAAAATCTACAGTTTTTCCTTTATTATCAGTTAATCTACCATCATCTAATATTTGTAAGAATATATTAAATACATCCTCATGAGCCTTTTCAATTTCATCAAATAATATTACGCTATAAGGTCTTCTTCTTACAGCTTCAGTAAGTTGACCACCTTCATCATAACCTACATATCCTGGAGGCGCTCCAACTAATCTAGAAACTGAATGTTTCTCCATATATTCAGACATATCTATTCTTATTATATTTTCTTCTGAATCAAATAAATTTCTAGCTAAAGTCTTAGCAAGTTCTGTCTTACCAACTCCAGTTGGACCAAGGAATATAAAGGAACCTATTGGTTTATTAACATCCTTTAATCCTGCTCTTGCTCTAAGTATAGCATTTGAAACAGCAGTAATAGCCTCTTCTTGGCCAATAACTCTCTTTTGAATTTCACTTTCTAGTCTTAGAAGCTTTTCTCTTTCACCTTCTAAAAGGTTGCTTACAGGTATTCCTGTCCATTTAGAAAGAACCTCTGATACTTCTTCTTCAGTTACTTCTTCTTTTAATAGTGCTCCTTCATAATTCTCTTTAACTTCAACTTCTTTTTGTTTAATTTCTTCTTCTAGTGCTGGTATTACACTATATTGAATTTCTGCTGCCTTATTATAATTATAGCTTCTTTGAGCTGCTTCTAATTCTCCTCTAGCATCATCTAATTTAGATTTTAGATCTTTTAAGTTAACTATTGCATCTTTTTCTCTTTCAAATTTTGCAGTCATTTCATCATTTTGAGCCTTAAGTTCTGCAATATCTTTTTCTAAGGCTTCTAATTTCTTCTTAGAGCCTTCATCTTTTTCCTTTAATAAAGCTTCTTTTTCAATTTCTAATTGGAACTGTTTCCTTCTAATATGATCAAGTTCAGTTGGAAGAGAATCTATTTCAGTTCTTATCATAGCACCAGCTTCATCAATTAAATCTATTGCCTTATCTGGTAAAAATCTATCTTGAATATATCTATCCGATAATTTTGCTGCTGCAACTAAAGCTGAATCATGAATTCTTATACCATGATGTATTTCAAATCTTTCTTTTAAGCCTCTAAGAATTGATATAGTATCTTCCACTGTTGGTTCTTCTACTATAACAGGTTGGAACCTTCTTTCTAGTGCCTTATCCTTTTCAATATATTGTCTATATTCATCAAAGGTTGTAGCTCCAATACAATGTAATTCACCTCTTGCAAGTAAAGGCTTAATTAAATTACCTGCATCCATAGCTCCATCAGTTTTACCCGCTCCAACTATAGTATGAATTTCATCTATAAATAATATTATTTTACCTTCACTGCTTTGTACTTCCTTTAAAACAGCCTTTAATCTTTCTTCAAATTCACCTCTATATTTTGCTCCAGCAATTAAGGCACCCATATCTAAAGAAAATATAACTTTATCCTTTAAACCTTCTGGTACATCTCCTCTAATAATTCTTTCTGCTAAACCTTCTACTATAGCAGTTTTACCAACACCAGGTTCACCAATTAATACAGGATTGTTTTTTGTTCTTCTTGATAAAATTCTAATAGTTCTTCTTATTTCTTCATCTCTACCAATTACAGGATCTAATTTATGCTTTTTAGCCAGGTCTGTTAAGTTAGTACCATACTTTCCTAAAGCATCATAAGTTCCTTCCGGATCTTGAGTTTCTACTCTTTGATTTCCTCTTACTTCCTTTAGGACTTCCATAAATGTTTTTTTATTAATATTATACTTATCTAATATTCTCTTAACTTCTCCATTTTTATCTACTTCAATTATTGCAAGCATTACATGTTCAACACTAATATACAAATCTTCAAATTTCTTAGCTATATCTTCTGCCTTAACTAATACTTCTTCTATTTGCCTAGTTGCATATACCCCAGAAGAGTTTGCACCTTCTCCTAAGACTTTTGGCATATTTCCTAAAACTCTATTTAAATCATCATCTATTGATTTTACATTAGCTCCCATTTTAGTAAATATATTAGGTATCAACCCATCTTCTTGTTCTACCAATGCTGTAAATAAATGTATTAATTCTACTTGTTGGTGATTATATTTAACTGCAATCATACTAGCATTATTTAATGCCTCTTGAACCCTTAAAGTCATTTTATCGATATTCATGTGCTTCACTCCTTTATACATATTTATTATAATCTATATTTAATATAATAATACAAAAGTCAAAGAAAGTCAAAGTATATTTTAAAATTTTTAAACTTTTCTATTTTAGTATAAATAGGATATAATTAGATTATTATATTAAAATGAGGTGATTTTTATACGAAGAGAATATATAGTTTACCAAGCAGATTCACCTATAAAAATAACATATGCTAACATAAAGGAATATCCAATTCACTGGCATAATTCTATAGAGATACTTTATGTTTTAAGAGGAAGCATAAATGTTAATGTAGATACAGATTCCTTTGAATTATTAGAAAAGGAAATGGAGATAATAAATGTTGATGAATCACATAGAATTTATAGTGATAAAGATAATAGAGTATTAATTTTTCACATAGATCCCTCCTTCTTTGAAAAGTATTATAAAGATATAAACAATGTTTTCTTTTATACAAATTCAACTGATGATGGTGCTCAAGAAGGTGAAGAATACGATTTACTTAGAAATTTCTTAGCTAAGCTTTTATGTGAGGCGGTACAGAAATTAGATGATTATGATAAAGAAGTAGAATCAATATTAATAGATTTACTTTATCATCTTATAAATAACTTTCATTATTTAACTTATGAAAGAGAAGAATTAAAATCTAATACTGAGCAATTAGCAAGATATCATAGAATTTCAAAATATATATTCAACAATTATGATAGTAATATTACATTACAAGAAATTGCTAAGAAAGAATTTTTAAGTCCACATTACTTATCTCATGAAATAAAAAATGCAACAGGAAATAGCTTTACTGATTTAGTTAATCAAACAAGAGTTGAAGAATCTGTTAAGCTTTTATTAGATAGTGATTTAAGTATTTCTGATATTTCAGATGAAGTTGGTTTTTCACATGTAAGATACTTAAATAAAAATTTTAAGAATTACTACGATTGTACTCCTCTTCAATATAGAAAGAAAAATAAATTGACAGAAGAAGAATATGAACAAAGTAAAAAGATTGAAATTTTAAAGCTAGAAGATGCTTTAGAATATCTATCTTCAGAATTAGATGATTATGAAAGATTTAATTACGAAAACAAGCTATGGAAAGTTCATATAAATATGGATGAGAGTCAAGGTGAGCTTAATAAAGATTTTAGAGAAATAATAAATTTAGATGATGCCTTTGATTTACTTCTAGAAGATAATAAAGATATCTTAGAAGAAATTCAAGATGAACTTCACTTTAAATATGTTAGATTAGAAAATATGTTTAATAATGATATGGGAGTTTTCCCTAAAGCTGATTTCTACAACTGGAATAAAGCTAAGAGCATTATAGAATTTTTGGATTATATTGATTTAAAGCCTCTTATTTTAATAGATAATCCTAATTTTTCACTTGAAAAATATAAGCATATACTAACTAGCTTTTTCGAATATTTTTCAGAAATAGATTATATTGATATAACTGAATTTAAATTTCAATTTAAATCTATAATAGATAGAGAATTAAAAAGTCTTTTATTAAAATATCTAATTGACGAATATAACGTAGATGTTATTGAAGAAGATTTTATTTGTAATAAAAGCTTAAATAAAATTTACGATACAGCCTTTATGCTACCATTTATTATTCATAATACAATCTTTAATAAAAATTCCTTAAGCTTTTTAAGAGCTTTTGACGTTTTAGAAAAAGAAGTAAGCTTAACAAATGAAGTCTTTATAGGTGCTCCCGGCTTAGTAAATGATATGGGAATTAGAAAGCCTTCTTATTATGCTTACTACTTACTAAGTAAATTAGGTGATGAAATTGTTACTATAGATAATGGATTAATAGTAACTAAAAAAGATGATGAGTATTGTATCTTATTATATTCTTATACAGATGAACTAGAAGAATTACAAAGCTTTGAAAATATCTTTACTAAACGTGGTAAAAGAAAAATTTATAAAAAGAAAACATCTTTAAATATTGAAAACATAAAAAAATCTTCTAGGATAATAACTTACGAAATAAGTGAAAGAATTGGTTCTTCTTATAACTATTGGTTATCTATGGGATCTCCAGATAGATTAAATAAAGAAGAAAAAGAAATTTTACACAGAGCTTCTTTCCCTAAAATAGAATTTAGCTATTCAAAGAAAAATACAATTTTAAATATAATAACAGAGCTACAGGGATATGATGCTAAGCTTATTGTAATTAAAAATTTAAAATAGATAAATTAATAAAATAAAGTACAAAGAAACTAAAATTTTATATTTCTTTGTACTTTTTTAATATATTGGAAATTTTGTTAATAACTTAAATGTACATAAAACTAAACATTTAAGTCAATGCATTCTAATAAAATTCTAAGTATAATTTAAACATAAGTAATTGATTTAAAAGTATTAGAAAGGGTTGATTTTAATGAGAGGGCTATTTTTTGTACCTAGCATATTCTCAAAATATTCATTATTAAATATAATATCTTCATTTTTACATCCAATAAGAAAGTAATTATATAATATTTATTAAGGTAGTTATAAAATATTTGTAAGCATATTAATACAAATATTTTTATAATTGAATAAGCTATATCATTAGCAGGTAAAAATTTTGATAGAAATATCACTTTTACTGTATAAAAAAGATAATGCAAAGGCAACTAGTATCTCTACTAGTTGCCAATTTATTATTTATTAATTTAAGTTATCAACTGTTCCATTTTCTAAAATATATGCAGGAGTATTATCATTTAATTTATATGATATTACTAATTTCTTCTTAGAAATATCTTCTGCGGTTTTTGCAGATTTATCATAATTATTTATATAAATTGTATACTTTCCTACTAAATCTTCAGGAACATAATCTTTAATCTTAGCTACTATAGAGTTCTCAACTTG
>NZ_JBNPON010000066.1:0-16763 GCF_050315195.1 Clostridium sp. SGI.024
CGGCATAGCCAGTGGTTTTCAATACAAGCAAAAAAATATGCTATCCTAAGATAGCACATTTAATTTATTTTAATTTTTGTAAATATTTTTCTAACCTATTTAATCCTTCTTCAATTGCCTCTTTAGATGTAGCATAAGAAACTCTTATATAATCATCTAAGCCAAATGCTATTCCAGGTATAACAGCAACTTTTTCTTCCTCTAATAAAGACCTTGAAAATTCTAAGGATGAATTGATTACATTATCTGATATAGATTTACCAAAATATTTTCCTACATTTATCATTATATAAAATGCTCCCTTAGGCATAATATAAGAAATACCATTTATTTTATTTAGCCTATCCACCATATAATTTCTTCTATCTTTAAATTCTTTTACCATATTATTCAAAGCATCTTGTGATCCTGTTAAAGCTTCAATTGCTGCATATTGAGAAATTGAGTTAATATTAGATGTTACATGACTTTGAATACTACTCATAAGATTAGCTATCTCTTCGCTACAAGCAGAGTATCCTACTCTCCACCCAGTCATGGCATAAGATTTCGACAATCCATTAATTACAATAGTTCTTTTATATGCATCTTTTGAAATAGATGCAATGCTAATATGCTTATTATCATCATAAATTAGTTTTTCATATATTTCATCTGATATTATTATTAAATCATTTTCCTTTGCAAACTCTGCAATTTCAACAAGTTCCTCCCTTGAGTATATACTTCCAGTTGGATTATTAGGACTATTTAAAAGTATTGCTTTAGTTTTGCTTGTTACTGCTTTTTTTAAATCCTCAATCTTATATTTATAATCATTTTCTTTTAGATTATTAATAAAAATAGGAACTCCATCAGCTAACTTTATTAATTCTGGATAGCTAACCCAATATGGAATAGGAAGTATTACTTCATCCCCTTTATTTAAAATAGCTAAAAAAGCATTTGCTAAACTTTGTTTTGCCCCAGTAGATACTACTATTTGATTTGGCTCATATATTAAATCATTATCATTTTTAAATTTTGTACAAATAGCCTTTCTAAGTTCTAAAACACCACTAGTTGGTGTATACTTTGTTTTACTATTCTTCATTGCAATTATTGCTGCATTTATAATATTATCAGGAGTATTAAAATCAGGTTCACCTGCACTAAAGCTTATTACATTTACTCCTAAATCCTTTAAACTCTTAGCCTTAGCTGTAATTTCTAATGTTATAGATGGATTAATTTCCTTTGCCTTCTTGGATAAATACATTGCCATTCCCCCATTTATTTACTTAAGTTAATTAATTTATTTAATAAATCTTTACTAATTCCATAGCTACCTATTAAATTTTCTTTTAATCCTTCTTTACCATGAAAATCACTACCTCCAGTAATTAACAACTTATATTTTTTTGCTAAATTATAAAAATTATTAGTTTGTTCTTTAGAATGACTAGGGTGATACACCTCTATTCCTTTTAAACCAAAAAACTTTAAATTTTTAATTATGTTTTCTACTGCCAATGATTTATATATTTGTCCAGGATGAGCCAATACAGGTATTCCTCCTGAATTATTTATTGCTTGTATAGCTTCTTTATAATTTAATTTATATCCTTTTACATAGGATTCTTTTCCTTTAACTAAATGATTAGTAAAAGCCACTTTATAACTATCGTAATATCCCTTTTTAACCATAGCTTTAGCAACATGACTTCTTCCTACTGTAGAATTTAAATCTACTTCCAAATCCTCAATATTTAAATTAATCTCTTCTTTTTTTAACTTAAAAAGTATTTCAGTAATTCTATCTATTCTTTCTTTATTTAATTTATTTACAGTATTTATTAATTCTATATTATTTATATCTATGAAATACCCTAATATATGTAATTCTATATCTTCAAATTCAGCACTTAATTCTATACCTGGTATTACTTTAATATCAGTATATATCTTTTTAGTAACATATTGAGATGAAATACAATCATGATCAGTTATAGAAATGCTTCTAACACCTAAATTTATAGCATTTTCAATTATCTTTTCTGGTGACATACTACCATCTGAATAGTTAGAATGAATATGTAAATCTGCATACTTCATATCAACACCTTATTTCTTACGTTTATATTAAGAATATATCACTATTAATATAAAATGACAATAAAAAAGTATCTCTATGTAATTTTACTATGCCTTTGAGAGAATCCAGGGAATAAGTAAAATTACATAGAGACACTTTAAGACAGAAGTAATTAATTTATAGAAATCTATTCATAGTGCAATCTTTTTATAACTGGTCTAAAGAATAAAAAAGACACTTTCGTGTCTTTCTTATTCTTTATTCTGATAATTCTTCGCTATAGAATTTTGATACTCTATCAAATTCATCTTCTTCTGGAATTATTAACTCTCCATCTTCTGTTGATCTAAATAAGTATACTGAATCCTCATTAGGATCTTGAGCTAAAATATATTCGTTTTCTTCGAATTCAAATGCATCTATTATTGGGCAAGAGATTACATTTCCATTATCATCTTCTAAATCTACTACAAAGTGTTCATGATGATCTTCGCCACATCCACATTCATCACTATGTCCATGATCATGTCCACATCCACATGTGTTTTCTTCTTCATTGCATCCACATTTCTTTTCATTATCCATTTTTATAATCCTCCTTTAATGAGATTAATGTTCTATTTAATTCTACCCTTAAATTATGAAAAATAAAAGTAAAACATTTAATTTTTTTATATTATTTTTTAAATATAGTTTAAGCCTCCCTCATTAATGACATTATCATTAATGGGGGAGGCTTATTTCTTATAAAAATGTTGTTATTATTCTATTTATATTTATACTCTTTTTCTTTTAATAGTACAAAGAATTAAACCACCAGAAGCTATAACTAAAACTGCATATAAAACTATATTAAATGAATCTCCTGTCTTTAGTGATGATTGAACGCTTGTTTCTTGCGCTTTATATGTTTCTTCTACACTTACTCCTTTAGTTCCTTCTGTAATTTCATTATCTTTATTTGACTCACCAGAATCTGGTGAAACCTTTTTCTCTTCAGCTCTTATAATATTAAATGTGTAAACTGTACTTTCTGAACCATCTATGCTTACATTCTCAACAGTAATTGTATTCTTTCCTACATTCAATTGGGTAGAACCACTCCATTTTTCTAGTGGAGTTTTATTTAAATATATAGTATTTCCTTTATCAGCAGGAATTAAAGTGAATTTAAATTCTGTTAAATCATTATCAACTTCTACTGTATATTCAGTTATATTCTTATGGAAAGTACTATTTATTTCATCTATATTACAAGTAAATTCTTCTAAATCAGCAGTTTTTTCATTAATCCTCCAAAGTTGAGCCCCATAAAATGGGTTAGCGGTTCCTAAATACAATCCATTACTTCCTACAAGTAAGGTTCTACAACCATAATTGTATTCATCATTAAATCCATTTATAGTAACTGTATCATATTGTCTGCCGTCTTCTGTACAGTATAGTTCAAATCCTGGAGTATCATTTGCAGCAATGACATCAGATACCTTTACATAACAATCTACGCCTTCTTGATCTACATTTCTGAATACATCTAGTACAGTTTTCAAAGAGTTTAATACACTAGTTAAAGCTTCAATACTTTCTTTATATATATCTTCATCCATTGAATCTTTTAAGTCGTTTAATCTATCTATAATTTCCTGTATTGAATCACTGATAGAAGCAATTGATCCATCATGTACCTTAATTGAATTAAGAATTTTAGAAACTGCTTCTGTAGTAGCTTCTCCATCTATTTTACTATGAATATATACTAAGGAATCAATTAAATCATTAATTTCATCATCAGTAAAAGAATTATTAGGAGCTTTTCTTTCAGATTCTTCTTGATTTTCTGCTAATATATTTGCTTCTGTAGAAAATGTAGTTTTCAAATCATCATTCATAAATAAGTTATATATTTCTGCTGCTAATCTTATCTTAGTAGATTCATCATCCTCCTCAGTACCATTATCTATGCTATATTTAGCTACATTATTATTTTCACTAGAAATAAGAGTAATAAACTTAATTGCATATTCTAATTGTTGTCTATATTCTTCATCCTTCATTTCAAACAAATCACCATTTGTAAGTTTTGTTAAATATTTATACATAGCATAAGCATCAAAGGTTCCTATATATAACTTACCATTATATACTGCTGCACGCCAGTTATACTGAGTAGTGCTATAATCATCATTATTAAATCCTGCTCCTATTAATGCTGAGTATTCAATATTAGAAGGACAGTTTTTCTCATCTCCAACTACCATCTGCATTTTTCCATCAGATGTAAGCCTAAATACAGATGTTTCATTATCCATATTTGCTTTCATCATTTTAAGACTATTAAAGAATACTTCCATATCGGGTTGTTCTGACATAAACATTGAAAGTAGTCCGTAGGCTCCATATATTATAGAATCCATTGCATTTGAGAAAGTTATAAAATATAAGTCGTTATTAAATACATAAGGGCTTGCTGCATAGTTAAGTGAATTTCCAAAGCCAGCACTATAAATAGAATTATCAGTTTCACCAACAATATCAGTCCAAACCCATCCATATTTATTAGCTATTTCACTTTCTGATTCAGAAGCTTTATGAGCTTCATATACTACAGCTCCATGTAGAGTCATTAGTGTTAGATATAGTGAACCATTGTATTCAACCATATCCCAAACATCTCCTCCTGTTGAGAAATAGCCTTCCTTCTCATACTGCTTAAAGTCATTATAGTCTGCTATAAGCTGATAACTATTTCCATCAGTAGTAGAATAAATATTTATTTTATAAGCTGTGGAGTCATCCATTACATTATCTAAATTCTTATCAGTTCCTCCGATATACATTGTCTCTTCATCACTACTTACAGTCATTGCACGCATATATCCTCCAGGTTGATTAAATACTACCTCAGGAGTTTCTTGGTTATTATTAGATACACGCCAAATCATACTATTACTTGTACCATTTGCGTTAAAATATAGACTATTTTTGAAAGGCATACATGCACGGAATCCACTTACATAGCTGTAGACTCCAGAAGTATAATCTGCTGAATCAAAATATGTTTCCATAGAATTTGTTTTTACATTATACCTAAAAATAGATGCTTGAGCAAAACTTACTGGAGATGTGTCAGTTTTAATTTCGCCATTTGTAATTGTATCTACCAATGACTTCATAATTTCACTATCTCCTGATCCAGACATAAAACTACTTAATGCAGCATATAAAATATTTCGATTACTGCCTATATAAATATAGTCTCCATATTCATCCTCCATTTCCTGCATAGACCAAGCATAAGAATTTTCTCTATCTCCTCCATTCTCTAATCCATCAGCATTCCCTGAAACAGTATATGGATTTGATACTTTTTCAATTAAATATTCCCCATCATTTCTGTAGATATTAATAGATAAGTTTTCAGCATTTACTTGTGAACTAGTACCAATAAGTGCTGAAGAACCTAAGAAAAATGCTGTTAATAGAGAAATAACCTTTTTGTTCATAAAAATCCCCCTTCTATTCACACTATATTTTCATATATTTTCTTAATTTTATAATATATTCCTTTTAATTTTACAATAATTATACTTATTATTCAATATTTTATCACAATTTTATAACATTTTTATCCTTTTTTGCATAAAAAAAGATATAGACTTTAGTATTAAAATACTAAAAGTCTATATCTCTATAATTTACTTAATTTGAACTATTGTTGTTCAGCTAATCTCTTATAGCCTGCTAATCTTTCCATAGCATCTTTTTCTGTCTTTTCAAATAAAGCTTCTGCTTGTTCTGGGAATGCTTTTGCAAGTGAAGCATATCTTACTTCTCCCATTAAGAATTCTCTGAAGCTT
This sequence comes from Clostridium sp. SGI.024, assembly GCF_050315195.1. Classification (NCBI taxonomy): domain Bacteria; kingdom Bacillati; phylum Bacillota; class Clostridia; order Eubacteriales; family Clostridiaceae; genus Clostridium; species Clostridium sp. SGI.024. Next base: position 5,932 of record NZ_JBNPON010000066.1, read on the forward strand.
GCTTTTGGTTCCTTAGAATCTAATGAGAATGGATTCTTAGTTCCCTTTAAGCTTGGATTATATCTATATAATCCCCAATATCCGCATTCAACAGCTTTCTTAGCTTCATCTTGGCTATTCATCATACCAGTCTTAATACCATGGCTTATACATGGAGCATAAGCAATGATTAATGATGGTCCATTGTAAGCTTCTGCTTCAGCTATTGCTTTAAGAGTTTGGTTCTTATCAGCTCCCATAGAAATTTGTGCTACATAAACATAACCATATGTCATAGCCATCATTCCAAGGTCTTTCTTCTTAGTTCTCTTACCTGATGCAGCAAATTTAGCTATTGCAGCAGTTGGAGTTGATTTAGAAGATTGTCCTCCTGTATTTGAGTAAATTTCTGTATCAAATACAAGTACATTTACATCTTCTCCAGAAGCTAGAACGTGATCTAATCCACCGTATCCGATGTCATATGCCCATCCGTCTCCTCCGAATATCCATTGAGATCTCTTAATTAAGAATTCTTTATCCTTTAAGATTTCTCTTGCATAATCAGCATCTACATTTTCTAATACAGATATAACTCTGTTAGCTCTATCTCTAGTTCCTTCTCCACTGTTCATATTATCTAACCAGTCTTGAAGTACTGCCTTAACTTCTTCTGAAGCTTCTGTTTCTAAAGCCTTAGTCATGTTATCAGCTATTCTTTCTCTTATAGCCTTAACTCCTAAGAACATACCTAATCCAAATTCAGCATTATCTTCAAATAATGAATTTGCCCAAGCTGGACCATGTCCTTCATGGTTTACTGTATATGGAGTAGCTGGTACTGAACCTCCCCAAATTGAAGAACATCCTGTAGCATTAGCTATCATCATTCTATCTCCAAATAATTGAGTTACAAGCTTAGCGTATGGAGTTTCTCCACAACCTGCACAAGCTCCTGAGAATTCGAATAATGGTTGTTCAAATTGGCTACCCTTAACTGTATTCTTATTCATTGGGTTCTTCTTAGGTGTAACATCTTTAACTGCATAATCCCAAGCTTCAATTTGTTCTTCTTGAGTTTCCATTGGTTTCATTATTAAAGCCTTACCTGGTGCTGGACATACTTGAGCACAGTTTCCACAGCCTGTACAATCTAATGGAGTAACTCCAATTGTATAGAATGTTGGTTCTTCTGTTTTTAATGCCTTTGCAGGTACTACCTTCATTGATTCTGGTGCATTTGTGTTTTCTTCTTCATTTAATAAGAATGGTCTTATAGCTGCGTGTGGACAAACATATGCACATTGGTTACATTGAATACATTTATCTTGTTGCCATTCTGGAACATTAATTGCGATACCTCTCTTTTCATAAGCAGCAGTACCTGGTACAAATGTACCATCTTCCATACCTTCAAATGCTGATACAGGAAGATCAAATCCTTTTTGAGCGTTAATAGGTTCAACTATATTTTTGATGAATGCTGGAATGTTAGCATCTGTTGCTTTTTCTTCTTCCTTAGCATCTTTCCAATCAGCTGGAACTTCTATTTTAACTATAGATTCAACACCCTTATCTATAGCAGCAAAGTTCATGTTAACAACTTTTTCACCTTTTTTGCCATATGATGATACAACAGCATCTTTTAAGTACTTAACAGCATCTTCAACTGGTATAATGTTAGCAATCTTAAAGAATGCAGCTTGCATTATCATATTGATTCTTCCGCCAAGTCCAATTTCTTGTGCTATCTTAACAGCGTTTAATGTATAGAATTCAACATTGTTTTCTGCAATATATTTCTTCATAGAAGCTGGTAATTTTTCATTAACTTCTTCTGGAGTCCAGATTGTATTTAATAAGAACTTACCACTATTCTTTAATCCTTCTAATACATCATATTTATACACATATGCTTGGTTATGACATGCAATGAAGTCAGCCTTATCAACTAAATATGGTGACTTAATTGGTTTCTTACCAAATCTTAAGTGTGATACAGTTATACCACCAGATTTCTTTGAGTCATATGCAAAATATCCTTGAGCATACATATCTGTGTGGTCTCCAATGATTTTAATAGCACTCTTGTTAGCACCAACAGTACCATCTGATCCTAGTCCCCAGAACTTACATGCCTTTGTTCCTTCTGTAGATGCATCAATATCTTCTTCTTTTACTAATGAAGTATTAGTAACATCATCAACTATAGAAATTGTAAATCCATCTTTTGGAGTTTCCTTTGAAAGGTTAGCAAATACTGATCCTATATCTGATGGGTTTGGATCCTTAGAACCTAATCCATATCTTCCTCCAACTATAACTGGAGCATTTTCTTTTCCATAGAATGCACTCTTCACATCTAGGTATAATGGTTCTCCTATTGAACCTGGTTCTTTTGTTCTATCTAAAACAGCTATAGATTTTACTGTAGCTGGTATAACCTTTAATAATCTTTCAGCAGAGAATGGTCTAAATAATCTTACTTTAACTAAACCAACTTTTTCTCCTCTTCCATTTAAGTAATCAACAGTTTCTTCGATAACATCGATTGATGATCCCATAGAAACTATTATTCTATCAGCATCTGGTGCTCCATAGTAGTCGAAGCAGTGATATTCTCTTCCTGTTAACTTAGTTATTTCAGCCATGTAGCTTTCTACTACTTCTGGAATATCTTCATAGAATCTATTTACAGATTCTCTTGTTTGGAAGTAAATGTCAGGATTTTGAGCTGTACCTCTAGTAACTGGGTTATTAGGGTTTAATGCTCTTCTTCTAAATCCTTCTAAAGCATCGTAGTCAACTAAGTGAGCTAATTCATCATATTCTAAAACTTCTATCTTTTGAATTTCATGTGATGTTCTAAATCCATCAAAGAAATTCATAAAAGGAATTCTAGTTTTTATTGAAGTTAAGTGTGCTACAGGAGCTAAATCCATAACTTCTTGTACTGATCCTTCTGCAAGCATTGCAAAACCTGTTTGTCTTGCAGCCATAACGTCTTGGTGATCCCCAAATATACTTAATGAAGATGTTGCTAAAGCTCTTGCTGATACATGGAATACTGTTGGAAGCATTTCACCTGCAATCTTGTACATATTTGGTATCATTAATAATAAACCTTGAGATGCTGTGTATGTTGTAGTTAACGCACCAGCTTGTAAAGATCCATGAACTGCACCAGCTGCACCAGCCTCTGATTGCATTTCCATTACCTTAACAGGTTGACCAAATATGTTCTTTCTTCCTTGTGCTGCCCACTCATCAACGTGTTCAGCCATTGGTGAAGATGGTGTAATTGGGAATATAGCAGCTACTTCTGTAAAAGCATAAGATATATGAGCAGCAGCTGTATTACCATCCATAGTTTTCATTTTTCTCATTATGTTTGACCTCTCTTCCTTATATATAAATATAATAATACTTAAATACAGATATTAAAAACTGTATTCAAAATTTAAGAATGAATTATTTAGTAATAAATTTTTATATTCTTCAACCGAAGTCTTAAGCACTTAACCCCTATATAAGCACTTCTCAAAAGTCATAATACCCTTAAAGAATTTATTTTGTTAATTCCTCCCCAAGTCTTCGAGCTTCTTCAAGTTCTTCTTCACTTGGCGATTCTTTAACGGCGATGCTTCCTACAACATTAAAGTTGTAATCATTCATTCGTTGAATCCAATCATCCATGAATTTTCCATCATCCCAACCATATGATCCAAATAATACAATCTTTTTTTGATTATTAGGTAGTAATTTGAATTGATTTATGAATGGTTCCATCTCATGTTGTTCGATCCTATTGTTATCCATTGAAGGACTACCAAAAGCAACTGCATCAGCATCTGTCACATCTTCAATTGTAGCATCACAAACATGTTTTATGATTACTTCTGAATTATGTTTTTCAGCACCTTCAGCAATTGAATTTGCAAGGACTTCTACATTCCCTCCATTACTCCAATAGATAATAGAAATTTTCTTCATTAATACATCACCTCATCCTCTGACTTAAAAGTCACTTATTGGATATATATTACCTATTTTTACACTTACTATTTTATTATATAACACTATTTTTTTTTTGCAAGTTTTTGTGTCCCATATTGGCACAATATTGTCCTTTATAACAAATATTTTTCTATTTATTTGTTTTTATGCTACTAATTATAACTTCTATTATTGAATTAACACCATTTCTCATACTACTTTTTTGCATATTACTAATTAAAATATTTTTATTATTTCTAAGCTCTTTAAGTTTAATAATTATTTTTTTATCATTTTCAATCATTTCATCTTCATCTAGTACAATAGAATAGCCTTCTTTTTCAAATGACTTAGAATTTAAAATTTGATCACCTCTACTTATTTTCTTAGATAAAGGTATTAATAGAGTTGGTTTATTCAATGCTAATAATTCAAAAATAACATTTGCCCCTGCCCTAGAAACAACATAATCAGCTGCCTTTAGTAAATGTGGTAATTCATCTTTAACATATTCAAATTGAATATATCCTTTTTTTCCTTGTAAATTTTTATCTAAATTATTTTTTCCACATATATGAATTATATTATAAATATTCAATAACTCTTCTAAGTTATTTCTAATAGCTTCATTTATACTTTTTGCACCTAAGCTCCCACCGATTACAAGTAAAATTTCTTTATTTTCTTTAAAATCACATATTTTTCTTCCTTGCTCTTTACTTCCCTTTAATATTTCTTTTCTAATAGGAGTTCCAGTTAATACTCCCTTGTTATCTTTTATATAATTTAAGCTTTCTTTAAAAGTAACACAGAGCTTATTACAAAATGGAGCTGATAATTTATTGGCAAGACCAGGAGTTAAATCTGATTCGTGAGAAACTACTGGTATCTTTTTCATAGATGCTGCAATAACTACTGGTACTGCAACAAATCCACCTTTAGAAAAGATTACATCTGGCTTTTCTTTTTTTAATATTTTTTTAGCTTCTAATATGCCTTTCATAACTTTAAAAGGATCAGAAAAATTCTTAAAATCAAAATATCTTCTTAACTTTCCAGATGATATTTCGTAATAAGGTATATTTGCATCTCCTATAATTTCTTTTTCTATACCATCTTTACTACCTATATATTTTATTTCAAAACCTTTTTTCTTTAACTCTGGGACTAAAGCTAAATTTGGAGTAACATGCCCTGCTGTTCCCCCTCCAGTCATTATTATTTTATATTTACTCATAGAAACACTCCTTTAAAAATATAGATACTATTTCAATATATCATATAATCATTTTTTATTTATTGTTATCTTTAAATTTTAATAAAAATTACTAATATTATCTCATTGCCACTATTATGTCCAATTTCCTTTACTTACATATAATATTTATTTTAAATTTACACAAGCTATAATTACAAAGATGAAAAGGAGGTGTAAATACTATGGCAAATAAGTTAGTACCAGAAGCTAAAAATGGATTAGCTAAATTCAAAAATGAAGTAGCTAATGAAATGGGAGTTCCTTTTAGTGACTATAATGGCGACCTTTCTTCAAAACAATGCGGAAGCGTTGGTGGAGAAATGGTTAAAAGAATGGTTGAACAATATGAAAATACTATAAAATAGTCTTTAATTGTAGACCATTAAATTTATAAATAGAGTTGCCTTAAAGTTTATAATTTTAAGACAACTCTATTCTTTATACTTTAAAATTTATAAACTATTTTTTATTTAATCCTAATATTTTTAATATTTAGTTGAATATTTCTACTTCCATTAAACTCATTTATATTCGGATAATAAATTACATCAGCTTTTAAATTTAAATAGCTAGTATTGCATGCTTCAACAAATTTTTCATTCCCATATTTACTTATTAAATCCTCTTTAAAGCTTTCAAATTTATCAAAACTTATTCCATCTATATATATATACTTTCCATTTAGTTCAAACCTAAATCTAAGCTTTAAAAAGTTTTTTTCTTTTCCTAATAGCCACATTCTTTCCATAAATAAGTCCTTAACTGCAAATAATGGACTTGGATTCCCTTTTCCATATGGTCTTAATGCTTCAATTGTATTAATTAATTCTTCATTTAAATAATTTAAACTTAATGGTAAATCTATTTTTACAATTGGAACTAAATCTTCATCGGTTAATATACAATTTTCATTTAACTTTCTTCTTAGCTCTTTAATATTCTCTTCTTTTATTGATAAGCCCGCAGCCATAGGATGACCACCAAATTTTTCTATCAAATTCGAACACTTGCTAAGCTCTTGAGTTATATTATATCCCTCTATTGATCTTGCTGATCCCTTTGGCATTTCTTTACCCTTAGTTAAAACTATACAGGGCATATTATACTTTTCCTTAACTCTCCCTGCTACTATTCCCGCAATACTTTCATGAACATTCTCATCATATACTACTATGACTTTATCAGATTTATTTTTTTCTGCTTCTATCCTATTAATTATTCTTTCAGTACTTTCTTTTGTTAAGTCTTGTCTTACTGTATTTAACTCACTTAACTGATTTGCTAAAACTTTAGCTCTTTCTCTATCCTTTGTTATTAATAATTCTACAGACAAATCTGCTGTTTCTAGCCTTCCAGTTGCATTAATGCATGGTCCAATAACAAAGCCTAAATGATACTCTTCTATCTTTTTATCATTTAATAATGTAGCCTTCTTTAACTCTTGAATGCCATAGTTTTCACTTTTATTTAATAGTTCTAAGCCTTTTTTTACTATAATTCTATTCTCATCAACTAAGTCAACTACATCACATACTGTGGCAATTGCCGCAAATTGAAATAAATCTAAAAATTCCTCATTTTTTATATTAAACTCATTAAATAAACATTTAGAAAATTTTAATGCTATTCCTGCTCCACATAACATTTTAAAAGGATAATTACAGTCCTTTTGCTTAGGATTTATTACTGCATCAGCCTTAGGTGCTTGTTCTTTTAAAATACCATCTTCATTTTCTCTAAGTGGAATATCGTGGTGATCAGTAATTACAACTTCCATACCAAGACTTTTCGCAAGTTCTACTTGTTCAAAAGCAGAGATGCCATTATCACAAGTTAATACAACTTCATAGCCTTCTTCACTTAATTTTTTTATTCTTCCACTATGCATTCCATAGCCTTCTTCTTCTCTATTAGGTATATAGTAACCATAATTAGCACCAACAGCTTTTAGAGCTTTATATAGAATAGTTGTGCTGTTTACTCCATATAGCGATAGGTAAGTATTTGATGCTATCTCCAACTTTTCCCCCGCTTCACACCGTGCATGCGAATTTCTCCGCACACGGCGTTCCATCAAAATTGTTTAGAATATTTATTTAGAAAATATAGCTTTCCCAAGTGATTTCAGTGTTTTCACACTGTTTTCTTAGTTTATTAACTTTTTCTTTCATCTTTTTATCAAGATGAAGATTTGTTAAAAGTTCAAGAATTGTTTGGTTTTCTTTTGCATGTATCAATTTATGAACTTGTTCAGTTATTAGTGTTAGATTTTTATATTCATCAGTACCGCCCATTGAGAGTGGTAACTTATGATGACAATGCATATTCTCTATTGTTAGTTCTTCACCAGTTACTGAACATTTTCCTTTTTGCCCTACATAAAGAGAGATTCTATTATCGTTATATTCAATACTTCTATCCATTACTGGGTAATTCAGCATATACTGAATCATACTTGTATCTATTGATAGCTTTTTATGAATTAACTCTCTTCCTTCTGGAGTGTACTTGTTCACCTTCTTCCGTTTATACATAGGATTTTTGTGCTTACAGTATCCTATTGGTACTAAAGCCATTCCATTTATAAACCTAAGTTGAGAACTTGTTCCATACTCTTGTTTAATGTAGGCTGATATATGCTGACCTGTTTTCTTGATTCTTCTTTCTAATTTGCGGGATTTACATTTATGCTGGATTTCATATGCAATCTTTCCTAAGTCTTCAGTTATCATTGTTGCCATGCTAAAATATTGGTGAATTCCAATAACTTTCGCATTATATGCATTAATTGCTCTTCCTGTATTAGCAGAGCCTTCTGTGTGTTTTATCACATCAAGTGCTTCTTTAAGGTCTTTTCTAGTTCTATCATAGGCTTTATCGCACATATGCGAGATAACTGCCCACTTATTACCTTTTTGGTATAACTTAAACTTTATACCTAAAAACTCAGAGTATTCTTTTCTTAAATTGGTGATTTTTGATTTTTCTTCGCTAATTTCTAAATTAAGTCGTTTGTTTAGAAAATCTTTCACGCCATAAAATACTCTTTTAGCACTATCGTAATCATCACAGAATATCTTAAAATCATCTGCATATCTTACTATGAAACACTTCTTAAGATTACTCTTTTCCAATTTTCTGTATTTTACTGCTCTATTGGTTCCCTTCCCGTCTGGTCTTTCTTTTTCCACAAAATCATGTGCTGGGAACAGTTCCCATTGATTTGCTACCCACCAATCTAGCTCATTAAGAACTATATTGGATAGAAGTGGTGATAAAATACCTCCTTGCGGAGTTCCTTTATCATTTCCTTCGACGGTTCCATTTGGCATTTGAACTTCTGCTTTAAGCATTTTTGAGATAATTGATAATACTCTTTTATCCCTAATTCCCATGGTCCACATTTGCTTTAAAAGTTTTCCATGGTCTACATTGTCAAAGAATCCTTTAATGTCTATATCCACTACATAATGTAGTTTATACATTTGCATCATTTTATAACATTGAGCCATTGCATTTTCTACTGACCTGTTAGGTCTGAAACCATTACTTCTTTCAAAGAATTTAGCTTCGCAGATTGGCTCTAGCACTTGCAGAAAACATTGTTGAACTATTCTGTCCCAGATAGTTGGAATACCAAGTGGTCTTGTTTTACCATTTGCTTTTGGAATCTCAACTCTTTTAACTCGCTTTGGATTATAATTTCGAAGCTTGTTTTGAACAATTTTTACAAATTGTTCTTCGTCAATTTTGTTAATATCCTTTATGGTTAAACCGTCCACCCCTGGAGTTTTTCCACCATCATTTTTTCTCATATTTCTATAAGCAAGTTTAATATTATCTTCGGATTCAATGATTTTCATCAATGCATAAAACTTTTGGTTATTGATGCTATCTGCATAAAGTTTGTCAAACACCTCAACCATATCGTAGTATTCCGCATTTCGAATTTTTCCTACTTTTAAACTTTTCTTGGTGATAGTCATCACTCCCGTATATTTATTCTTGGGAATGATTCTATTATTCTCATTAGAACCTATTACTTTAGCTATATTACTTGTTAAATTTCTAAAATCTTGACTAATGCCCATCCCTCCACAGTTTATTATCACTGTTTCTTAGGTACTATGGCATCACTTTCATTTGATTAAACAGATTTAATAAAGACATTTGTCTTATTTATATTCTGACCGCTTCACAGACTAGCTATAATCTCCACGTATCAAACTTCCCACGTTCCGTTCTGATTATCCACTCTATATATCTTTAGGTGCTCTCTATGGTCCTGAACACTGGACGGTGCCTGTAACACCGTAAGGTATTTCATAACTGCCGATTTTTACTTTACCTCATGTTCACTCCTTTTGGAGTCCCTTATGTTTCCATAAGGTCTACGTCTAGTCCCGTACATTCGAGAGTTCGTCAGTAGGTAGTCAGCCTTCATTCTCACCATGGATATTTTATAGGACATCCGACATATCGTTAACCTTATTTTGTACTAATATCTTTCTTACAGGTGGGCTCTAGCCTCTTTTGTACCAATAATACTTAATATATTCCTTAACTTAGGTTAACTTCTGCCGACTTCACCGAGCTTCTTACAAATATTATTTAGCTTTATTATATTTGCAAGTCGGAGTATTAATGAGAGTGTTTCAAGTCGTTACTCTATCATTCCACTCTTCATCAGAACAGTTCTCCTAAACAAGAACATTTACGTTCTATATTTAGTGCCTAACCTTTTTAGTTAGAAACGTGTCGCACCACAATCATAATCTCCATATATAATTATTTTTTTATTCTTTAAAATTGCTTCTTTTACAATAGATACTCCTTTTTTCATATCTTTCATAAGATATCCATCATAAAGATCCTCTACAGTTCCTTTTAAAAATCTTTTTGCTAAATCTATGTCATCTATCCCCCTATTAGCTAATAATCTTAAAACTAATGGGTTTGCATCTAAAAATTCAGAGAGCTTTAAAAAGCTCTCCTTTTTATTTACTAATATCCAATTTTCTTTCATACTTCACCTATTATTTAAATAACATTGCTTTCTTAATTTTTTCAGCTTTTTCTTCTGAAATTTTAGAAAGTATTTCAAATGCAAAAGGTATTGCAGCAGCTGGGCCTCTTCCTGTAATTATATTTCCATCTACAACCACCATATCATTTTTATAGTTACAGTTACCTAATTCTTCTTCAAATCCAGGATAGCAAGTTACATTTTTACCTTCTGTTATACCTGCTTTTCCTAAAACAATCGGTCCTGCACAAATAGCACAAACCCATTTATTTTTTTCATTAAACTTCTTAACCAGTTCAATTACCCTTTCATCATCTCTTAAATTAATAGAGCCTGGCATTCCTCCTGGTAAAACTAAAAAGTCATAAGAATTAATTTCTTCATCCATAATACTTTTATCTGCTTTAAGCTTGATATTATGAGATGTAGTAACTTCATTTCCTTCTAAGGAAAAAGTATTACATTCCACTTCTCCTCTTCTTAAAATATCAACTACAGTTAAAGCTTCTAAAGTTTCAAAACCATTTGCTAATAATACAGCAACTTTCATTTAAATTACCTCCCAAAAAATTT
>NZ_JBNPON010000067.1:0-16733 GCF_050315195.1 Clostridium sp. SGI.024
TAGGCTTTCTGGGAATAATATAGTTACTAATTTATTTATTAACCTCTTCTTGTTTCTAATTATTGTTCTTCTATCTTTATCAAGTTTCTCTGCTAATTCTTCATCTGTACTTATTTTTCTTTCTTCTTGATTCAGATACTTATATTTTATTATGTCAAAGTATTTATCATCTTTTATTTTATCTAGTGCATTATCTATTCTTTTAAGATCTCTTTCTGTTTCCATCTTTTCTAATTTGTATTTTTCTTTAAGCTCTGAATATCTATCTTGTTGACTACTTCCTCCAGCTGAACTGTAAACTACTATACTTTTTGACTTTTCAGGTAATCCATATTCCTCTAGATCTTTTATTGCTTCTTCTTTTTGTATTATTGCTTCTTTTAAATTTTCATAATTATAAAGTAGCAACTCTACTCTTTTGTAAAAGGGTATGTCTTTTTTTATTCTATTTGAAGTATTTAACTTTTTAATAATTATATCTGCTATATCTGCACTTTTTGAATCTATAGTTTTCTCTATAGTTTTCTTAACATTTTCATTTATTATATCTATATTGCTTTTCTCTTTACTCACTTTTACCAACTCCATTTAGTACTATTATTCCATTTTCACATTTAAGAGTTTTACTCTTCTTAAGACATATATGCCCCGAATTATTCCATCTTCAAGCTGCATTGTTACACATATTTATTACCTACTATTTCATTTTCATTAATTTCGTTAAATAGTAGCATAGCATTAGGTGCATTTTCTATCCACCAACTACCTTCAATAAATTTAACTTCTCCAGTAATCTCAAAGTCTCCTCTACCTAGTATTGGTGGTGTTTGATATACTATATCACCTTCATATATATCATTCCCACTTATATCTGTTATCCCTGTATTTTGTAATAATTCTATATCTTCGAATTTAGCATAAAAGTTTTATTATCGTCAATCTCAATATTACCTAATAATGCTACTTCATTTTCAAAATCTATTTGTATAACCTCATAAATTTTATTATTCCTTTTATGATATGCTCTAAATCTTATTTCTCTACTCATAATCTTTAACTCCTCATTTCTTTATATTAAACTTCCATCAATTAAAAACACCATATATGGCTCTGAACCTTTGCTTACATATTCATTAAAGTTATTTATTAACTTGTTAAAATCCTCTATCTTATCTTCTTTTGTTTCACAACCTTCTATTACTCCCTTTTTGAATCTTTCTAATGCTTCTTCTTTTGTTATTATATCTGGTCTAAATGATTCCTCTTCTTCATCTAAATCAGCTATATTTTCTTTATATCCTATTTTTGCATACTCTTCATTACTTGCTAATATTAATGCATAATACTCATATTTATTAAATTCAAAAAACTTCATTTCTTTACCCATTCTTCTAACTCCTTTGTTATTTAATAAGTCCTTTATATAAATTTCTATCATCAAATTTAAAAAATTTTCTATGCCTTCCCTTATATGTTTCTATCTCTTTAGCTTTTCTTATAGCCTTGTTTTTTTCTTTTAACTTAATCATATTTGTAGTCTGAATTTCTAAATATATAGTTTCTATTGTTTTATATTTTAAGCCTGTATCACTCATTACTTGATTTATTAACTCGCATTTACTTTGCTTATATATGTTTTCAACTATATATTCTCTTGCTATATTGCTTTTAGATGTTAAACGCTTTGCTTCTCTAACCATCTTTAATTCCTCCTATAGCTTTTTATCTATATCTGAAATTAACTTTTTAACTGCAGCTTTAAACTTAGTATTAATTTCTTCATCTTCTATCTCTCTAAGATCTTTAATTATCTCATTAAATCCTTTGGCCACTTCTTCAAAATGAACTTTGAATTTTACTATATTTAAATTTTGACTATCAGTACTACTTACTTTATTTCTTAATTCCTCTAATTCCTTAGTTACTTCTTCAGGAATTGAAGCATTTACTTCTATAGGCTTTTCTTCTAGTTCTTTCTTTAAGTTTTCTATTTCCTTGTAAGCTTCTCCTAATTCAATTGCTTTATCCTGTAGAAGCTTTCTAGATAAATTTAATTCCTCTTCTACTTCAGGATCTGATTCGTTAGTCTCTTCTATCTTATCTTCTAATGCTTTTATATGAATTCTAAGGTTTTCTATCTCTGCTTCTCTATTAATTAACTCATCACTTCTATTTGAATTAATTACTTCTATTTCATTTTTTAAATTTTTATTTTCTTCCTGATACTTTTTGACTTTTGATTCTAATTTCTGCTTTTCTTTAATAGCTTCTTTTAATTCTCTTGTACTCATATGTTCTAAATCATTTTCTTTTACAAATCCTTCCCTCTCTTCAGGAGCTAAACTCAATAGCTCTAAGGCTTGGCTATAACTCAAATTCGCATACGTTTGCGAATTTAAATTTTCTCCTAAAAGTGATATTTGACTGGATCCATACTCTTTAAAAATCTTCATTAAATTATTGGCAGTTCTTTGGCTATAATCTACGGAGCTCTCTAGCCAATTTGCCCACTCTCCATGTCCAACAATTTCTTTAGCCTCTACTAATCTTCTTCCAATTTCAATAGATTTATATAAAACTATATTTCTAGTCTGATCTTTTATAGCATTTATTTCTGCAGCTATCATTTCTACTGTTCTAACTCTTTCTATGTTACTCATTGCTAAATCCCCCTAAGATATTTTCTTATCATTATTCTTGTTTTTTGATTTATTTATCTTTAACTTCTTAAATTCATCTAAGAAGTTATTTAATTCTTCTGTAGGTGGACAATTTCTTTTCCCTCTAACTTGAATTATTACATTTCTATTTATCTCCATAGTGTAAAATGGCTTGTCTATATTATTTTTCTCTCTTATAACTAATATATTTGTTTTTCCATTAGCATGACTTTTGGAATATCCACCTACACAATGATGCAATTCTTTTCCTTCATCAATTATCTCTTTAGTTGATGTTACAGCTCTTATGAGATATTTTTCATCTTCAAAGGAATATTTTGAATTAATAACCTCTTCTCTTTTCTTTATTTGTTTATCTAAAGCTTTATCTTCCTGGTATTTTATTTGCTTTATTGTGTTTTGATGTGCTGTATATAAATCTTTAGGAAATAATACACTTTCTTTTGTAATATCCATCTTAAACTTTTTACAATCTCTTATATAATCTCTCCAATCACTTATTACTCCTAATAAGGGTCTAAAAAACTTGTTAGTATAATATTTTTCTTGTACTTTAACATATTTATTGATTTTATATATAGTCGTATATGTTAATAGTTCCTTGAAATGTTTAAATTCATGCTCTACTAATATTTCTAAATACTTTAATTCCTCTAAAGACAGTTTATTTTTTTCTTTACTATTAAGCTGGTGTAATCTCATAAAGCAAGGTGTTTTTACTCTATCAAATGCTATTAAGTCTTTTAATTCTCTTTTATTCACTTTCAGCATTTTAAATACACTTTTCCCATTCCAGTTAATAGCACTATAAGTTGCTCTTGGCCTAAGTTTTGATTCAACAATATTTTTAAACCCTAATTTAGTTAAATCTTCTACTCGTGGATATTTACTGAATAATTCAAAGTATTTTAATCCATCTTCATTATTAGCAACATCAATATACTCTTTATACATGCTATATTGATATGGTGTATCTTTTATTGCTGCATCTATACTCTTTAAATTAGTTGCTCTATATACCCTTGAAGCAAAATTGTTTAATTGAAATACTTTATTTCTTTTTTCCCAGCAGTAAGCTTGTTTTTCTATATCCCAATTCTTTGTTAACATTACTGGATCATTTATCTTAAAAACATATAATGATTCAACTTCGTAATAAGTTTTGATATTTGTATAATCTCCTTTATAACTTCTACTAAGAAAGATTCCTTTAGCTACTATTGCATCTTTATCTATTTTTGATTTTTCATAGTGAATAAAATATGCTTCATCCCATAAAATACCCCTGCCCATTCCAGTTGATTTTATTTTTACTTTACTTCCACATCCTGGACAAATAATACTACCATTATGTTGTAATCCTTCCGTTTCATATTCTTTATTGCAGTATGTACAATATCCATACTGTTGTTTTCCTAACCTTACTTTTTGTTCTGTTAATGGATCTATTTTATATCTTTCTTTCCCTCTTCTTTGTATAAACATATACCTACTATTTTTTAAAGCTTCTTCTATAGCAAATTCTTCAATTTCTTTAGTAATCAGTTCTTTTCCAAAATGTTTTAGATAATCATTAACATTAACACTGTTTGCCATTTTCTCACCCTCAAATTTAAATTTTATAAGTATGCATCTAAAGAGATATTTAACATATCCTCTATAGCTTCTTCCTTATTTTCTTTTGGCATAACATCTGCTGCTTTTATATAAGCTGATGCTTTAGGTCCTGACTTTTCGATTCCAAAATATTTTAATACTATTGAAAATCCTTCTTCATCACTAATCATAGCCATATTACCAACTTTAACTTTTTCTGCTGCCTTCCTCATTTCTTCTAAGCTTTTCATAATACTTTTATCATTAGCCAATATTTTCTCTGCTGTAGTTTCATCGTTTTTTATTAATCCTAATAGATATTCTCCTATAACTTTCACATAAGGATTATTTTCCTTTTCCATTTCATCATTAATCTTTGTTATAGCTTCATTAATCATTTATTTATCCTCCAATACCTTTAAATAATCTAAATTTGCATTTTCTCCATAAAATATTTCTTTCATATCTAGATAAGGAATATAGTTATATCCTCTTTTTCCTTTGTTTTCTTTCCATCTATCCCAATATTCAATTACTATCTCTCCTGGAATAAAAAATACTTTATTAAGCTTCTTCATTTGACATAGTATAAAACTTGTCTCATTCATTTCTAATGCTAGTCTTATATATTCTATTTGATGGTCCAGAATATGTTTTAAAGGTAATCCTTTTTCATATTCACTCTCTTTACAGTCAAAACTTATAGATAATCCGCCTTTTACAGTTCCTCTAAAATCTAATGTGCTTTTGCTTTCAGGAAAAGCTGATACTATTTGTTTGCCTCTTCTAACAATATTCCAAGGGGTACTTATCTTTTGTACTAATGCTAGCCCTTTATTTTTATAAAAGGTATTAGCTCTTATTATTTCTTCTTCAAACTTTCTGCCTTTATTGGCCATATCAAAATTCTTTGCCATAAAATCACCTTCTTTAATATCTAGTAAATTTCTTGTCATCTTTATTTGAAATAACTGCAGCTCTACATTGAATATGAATATATTCCATTAACTTCATCTTTGCTCTTATATATTCTTTTAATTCTGACTTCGTATAGTTTTCTTGTGTCCTAATATCTTTAACTCTTAATCTAATCTCATTTAATCTGTCATACATGGCCAATGATAATTGACTTAATTTAAATACCTCTTCCCCTCCTTCTTCTAGTCTTAACTTTTTATATTGTTCCTTTAGGTCCTTACATATTTTTAGGTCCTCGTTTATATTAATCACTTACTATTCACTCCTTTTTTCTTTTTCTCATTTTTGTATAAATATATACTCCTGAATATTTATCAGATATATATGTTTGAGATTCTATAAAAGAAAGTTCTCTAAATTTATTTTCAAAAAACTCCTTATGTAGATTTTCATTTATTGCAATTTTTTCAGCTTTTCTTCTTGTTAATAAAGTTCTATTTATAGTAACTGTCGGCTTTTTCAAATTTTTAGAATATCCTATTCTAGTCTTGCTTTGTGTAGCAATATATCTTGCTACTTTTTCAAACTTTAATTCATCTGCTTGTAGCTTATTAGCATTTGCTATACCTAATCCCCATTTTTGTTCAGCTATATCTCTATCCATTCCAGATAATATTAAATGATGATGTATTCTAGTTCTTTTGCTTTTATTAGGATCCTCTACATAATCTATTACATGAATATATTTAAATTCTTCATTAGATTTATTCTTTTTCCACCAGCGTCTTATTCTATCTAAATAATTATCAATATCTTTTTTAGCTCTTTCCTTATTAGGAACTTTTCCTTTATATGTTAAAGTTATATATAAATCTCCATTATTAAAGTTAGTATTAACTAATCTTATTACTTCTTTAATCTTATTTTTCTTATTAAGATTTTCTTGTGCTTTTCTTGACTTCTTATCTTTTTTTCCTCTTGGCATATCTCCTTTACATTTCCAAACAGGATAGATTTCTTTTTCAACCATTTCTCCACTTACTATTGTCTTAATTACATAAACATAATTATTATTTATTCTTAGATCTTCATACCTCTTTAGATTTTCTATTTGTTTATTGTATTCTGATTCATAATCATAATTCTCATATAACTTTCTTATCCTATTCTTATTCATATCTAATCCTCATTTTATCTATGTTTTAAATAAATATGTCCGAGATAATAATACCTATTACAAGCTCGGTTAAAGCCTCAAAAAAAGTAAAAAATAATAAGGTGTTTGACATACCTAAATCCATAGTTTAAAATGAAAATATCTAATGCTTTAAAACCTTATTGGTTAACAGATTACTTTTATGGCGTAAAAGTAATCTGTTTTATTTTTTACTATTGTATATTTTATAAATACATGTAATATAGCTTGTACTACTATCTAAATACTTACAACTAATGCAGCACTTTTCACATACTATATAGCCTTTCCTACAATGTACCCATGCTGTAGCTTTATCATCTTTACAGTTACCACATATCAACATATATCTATAGGTTCTTCTTGATTGGTTTTTAAATTATAAAAAATATGTTTATCTTCTTTTGTTTTTATAAATTTATAATCACTAGGATTAAATCCTTTCTTTGATAAAAGCATCTTTTGCTTCCTTGTTAAATTCTTAGGATTCTTCATATTTTTTATTATCTCCTTGCTTCTCTATAATTCTTTTATTGTTTCTCCAGTTTCAACATCATATATATCCATTGTCTATATCTATTTTTTCTGATATAATCGTGCTGGTAGTTAATGTATCATGCTCAGTCCTTTTGTTATTAGTAACTTGTGACTGAGCAATTTCTTTATTTAGCTCTTCTAAAAATATTTCTCTTATATCCTCTCCAGCTGATGCTCTCTTCCTTACTCTTGGAGCTATATTTAATATATCTAGAATTAGTCCCATATAAATATCTCCTTAAAGCTCTTATTCTCCTTGTAAAATAGCATTTATCTTTAGATACATACCTAGTAATAATCATGCAAATAATTACAAATAGTATTACCCATAAAAGACTTAGTAATATTCCATAACTTATTTTAAGTAAACTAAGAAAATATATTTTAATTACATATAATAAGTACATTATTAGACTCCTTATATGATTCAAATATTTTCTTTTGTTCTTCTGCTACTTCCTTATCTCTCTTGTGACTTAACATTATAGTAACTATATCTTCTGCTCCAAAATATATCAAAGCTTCTTCAAGCATTTTTTGTGTACTCATTTTTTCCTTTCCTCCAAAACTAACTAATATAAAATCGTTATAAATCTCTATCTTATGTTCTTTATTTTCTTTTGTTATTCTAATCTTCTCTTTAAAATCTTTATAAGGTATTACTACACAAACTAATCTCCCTGTCATTTAATACCTCCTTAATTTGATATGTATCACTCAAATATGTTGATTTTTTCTTTGAAAGGGGGTGCTTTACTTGAATTACGAATTCTTTAAAACTATTATTCCTCCAGTAATAGCTGGATTTATAACATATAGAGTGGCCAATAAAAATATTTTTTCTAGCATACGATTAAAGGTAGCTAATGATCAACTTACTAATGTTTATTTGCCTCTCTTTGTTTTTCTAGAACCTCATTTATATAAACAAGCTGATATAGAAATAATTAGAACATTCATAAATATGTTTAATAATATTAAAACTACTAATTATGAACTAATCGATTCAAATTTATTTAATTGTGTTCAGATATTAGAAAATTCAATAAATAATGATAAATATAATCTTGAAGCTTATTATTCTGTTTGCAGTGTTCTAGATAATTTATTTGAAAAAACTAGAAAATTACTAAAGTTACCGACTAGAAGTATTTCTTATAAAATTAATAATAAACAATATAGCAAGACCTTTAATGAAGCTATTAAAATAATTGAAGATGTAACTATTAAATCTGTGTCTCTCTTATTCTTAATGGGTATTTTCATAATTGCCCAAACAATTATTAGCATTTTTATATATTTACTAAAATAGATAAATTATTAAATCAATTAAAAATTTTATTAGAATATAAATTAATAAATAAGCTATGAAAATTTTAATGAAATTTCTCATTTATACTGCTCTTGAACTGCTACTTTTTGAGCAGTTCTTTCTAACTCATTAATTGCATATTCTAATGCTTTTACATCCTCTTCTTTACTTTCTATCTCTTGAAAGTGTTCCATGTCATAATGTAAACTCTTTAATTGATTTAATACTTCTTTCTTATTCATAAGCTTGTCCTCTTCTATTATTTAAAGTCTTTAATTCTTTAATTTTATGTATATTTTCTTTTATAGATTTAGAAAATTCTAAGATTAATTTTTTCTTTTCTGTGTAATCTATACGATAGTTATCTCTAAGATCTTCCTGCTCTTCTATAAGCAACTCATTTTGTTCCACTAATACTTGGATTAATTCTTTAACTTTCATGTTATTCACTACCTTTCTCTATAGTCCTAATGCCATTCGACAATTATTAAGTCTTTCTCTCATAAGCTGATTTTCTTTCTCTAGATCTGAAATTCTTTTTTCTAATCTCTTACGCTCTAAAGGTGATAAAGGGTTTACTTCTCTTAATGCTTCTATTTTTAAAACTTCTTCCATGTAATACCTAGGTGCTTTAAAATTAGGATTCCTTGTAATCCTTCCTTCATTCTCATACGCTATTAAAGAATTATGATTTTCAAATCCCCATCTTTTAGCTAGATTAGGTCTATCTATTAATGTTTGTGTCATTATTAACCCTCCTTCCTAATTCAATTTCTCGCTTTTAGGGGAATTGAATGGCAAAAAAATATCATCCATTGTACATTTGTATAATTCACATAAAATATTCAACTCTGAAATCTTAACATCTCTCTTCCCATTTTCTATTGCTTTTAATGTATCTGTCGAAAATCCAAGATGTTTAACCACTTCTTTTCGAGTTAATTCTGCATTTACTCTTGCAGCTTTTAAACTAACTTTCATCATATCATCTCCTTTTACAACATTATATTCCCCTAAAAGCGAATTTTTTTTCAAAAAAATTTGTATTTTTCCCCTTTTAGTGATATTATTAAATTAATAAAATGTATGGAGTGATAAAAATGTCAGAAAACGAATATAAATTAATATTTTCTAAAAACTTGAAATACTATCTCGAGATTAATAACAAAACTCAAAATGATTTAGTTAATGACTTGGGATTAAGTTCTTCAACAGTTTCAAACTGGTGTACTGGATTAAAACTACCAAGAATGAATAAAATAGAAATGCTTGCTAATTATTTTAACATAAGTAAATCTGATCTGTTAGAAGAAAAAGGTACTGAAGAAAATGATGATGATATACGAAGAATTGAAAGAGCTAGAAAAAAAATGAATCCTGAACAAAAAGATTATATGATGAAAATATTGAGGTCTGTATTTGATGATTTCTTCGAAGATTAGATATAAATTTATAAATACAATCGTTAATGATATTTATATACGCCAAAATATTTGCTCTTTCCCTATTAACTTAATAGATGTAATTAATTCTCTTGATATTAAAATTAAAGTTTTATCTTATAGTCAATTTATGTATTTTTATAATATTCCAAGAGAAGTAGTTTTTGATATATTAACTTCTGATGATGGCTGTTGTGATTATCTATCAGGCAAATATGTAATATATTATAATGATTTAAATAACCTGCCAAAAGAAAGAATAAACTGGACTATTGCCCATGAACTTGGGCATATTTTATGTAACCATTATAAATATTCTGGTACTAAGCTTTTCAATTCTAATTTATCTGAAATAGAATATGAATTTTTAGAAAAAGAGGCTAACTATTTTGCAAGTATGTTATTATCCCATTCAAGTATTCTATTGCAACTTGATATTCATAACCCTTATGAAATTGAAATCTTTTGTAATTTATCAAAACAAGCATCAAAATTTAGATATGAAAACTATCTGCGTTGGAAAAAATTCAAAAACTTAAGTAGCTCAGATAGATATATTATTCGTAATTTTCAAGAATATATTGATTTAAAAAAACAAGAATATATTGAGCATTTAAATTTCATTAATTTATTTAATAAGAAAAAAATTTTAAGCTACTAAATTAAATAAATTAATATAATTTTATACATAAAAATGTGTAATTAAAGGAGTGATTATGTGGAATATAATATAACCTATAGACAAAAAGATAAAGGCTGGCAATTTATTATTTCTTATAAAATAGATGGCAAATGGAAACAAAAAAGTAAACAAGGATTTAATACAAAAAAGAAGCTAAACCAATAGCTGAAAAAATGATAAAAGAAATTATTAATTTATGTAAACTTAATAGTGATATACTAAATAAAAATTACAATACAATTACTTTTAAAGAATTAACTGAAGAATATATAGAACACTCAAAATTATATAAAGAATATAATACAGTTCGTTCTTATCAAAACTATGCTAATGCATTTAAAGATTTAAATGATATTAAAATTATTGATATTAAAAAACCAACAATACAAAAAGTAGTAGATTCTTTAGTTACTTCTAAATTAAGTGCTGCAACAATTAAAGAGTATCTAAAGAGATCTTCACTATTCTTTAAATATTATATAGAAAATTATAATCCCAATTACATCAACCCTATTAATAAAATAGCTTTACCTAAAATAGAAAAAAAATCAAATAAAAAAGCTTTAACAAAAAGTGAATTAGACTTTTTACTAAAGAAATTTAAGTGTACTAATTATGAATTTTATATTATTTCTTTATTAGCTGGAACTTGTGGCCTAAGAGCTGGAGAAATATTAGGTTTAACATGGCCTGATATAGATGAAGTTAATTCTATGCTTAATATTAATAAGCAATGGAAACGCTTAGGTGATAATACTTATGGGTTTGGTATGCTTAAATCTAATAACTCTATGCGATTAGTTCCAATACCACCTAAAACTTTAAAAGAATTAAAAGAGTACCATTCCTCCTCAATAACAGATATAAATAATAGAATATTACCATTTAATGAAGGAAAAATTCATAATATTAATAGAAAACTAAAATTAATGGCTAATATTTCTATCCATGAATTGAGACATACTTATGCTACTCTTTTAATAAGTAATGGTATTGATTTTAAAACTGCTGCCGAACTACTTGGGCATGATGTTGAGCAGCTAATAAAAACATATAGTCATGTAACTAATGATATGATGAATAATACTACAAATAAAATCTCAAAAATATTTTTATAAAAAATTTTTGACGAATTTTTGACGAATAGTGTTTTCCATCTCTCAAACCTAGCTATTTAGCCGTTTGTAGCATTAAAGCTGGATTCCTAGTTTGAATCCATAATTCTCCTGGCCCTTGGAACTTACATACTAGTCCTTCTCCACCAGCAATTGAACTAAATACTCCAGACATAAATTCTACTGAATATTTCATTCTACTGTCCCAAAGCACCATATGATTACTATCTACTATATAGGTTTCCCCTGGTTTAATAACTTTTTTAATAATTGCACCATAAGAGCTAATAACTAAAGTTCCTATCCCTGATGCTTGCATTTGAATTAAGCCTTCTCCTGAAAACATCCCACCTATTCCACCTGATTTTGTAGTAACATTTATTCCTGAAGTAGATGCTAAAAATGTTGATCTTCCAAGCCTATATTCTATACTCCCATCCATTTCTACCAATTTAATATCACCTAAAAACTGTGGTGCTAATAATAACTCACCATCTTCTTTAGCCTTAAATCTTTGAATAAAAAGTCCTTCCCCTGAAAACATTCTTCCTAGTGTTTTTCCTAAGCCTCCTGTTTTAGCCTTTACTTCAAATACTGGGCTCATAGAAACCATAGCTCCTGATTCAACTATATATTCTTCTCCTCTAGTTGCATTAATTTTTAGCACCTTATTGCTATCGCTACATAAAAGCTCAAACTTATTTTCCATTGTACTTCCCTCCATCATAAAACTAAATTGTTATATAATAAATTAATTATATATTCAATACATACTCTATACTATTAACATTAATACCTTCAAATTTTATAACAACTATTAAAGGCATTATATCTTTTATTTTATTAAAAGATTTATAATCAAAAGACTTATCATAATAATTAATTATTGTACTTAATGCTGTTCCATGAGTTCCTATTAGTATATTTTCATTATTATTTTCATTAAGCAGCTTATGTAGTGCTTCTATATTTCTATATTGAACATCCCTTAAGTTTTCTCCTTCTTCAAGACTATAATTAAAATCACTCCATTGCTTTTCTGCAAACTTATTAAAATCTTTTATCCAATTATTAGAGACTTTTCTCTCTCTAAAATCTTCAACTAATTCAATATCCTTATTAGTAAGAGTTGCAAAGTCTTTTATAGTATCAATGGATCTTTTATAAGGGCTTGAATATATTTTAGTTATATTCTTATCTTTTAAGTATTCAGTTACTTTCCTACTATCATTAATTCCCTCTTCACTTAAAGGTCTTAATAATTCATCTTTAATACTGAAGTCTGGTTTTGCATGTCTCACAAAATAAATTACATTCATGTACCTTCCCCCTTTATTTACTCATCTATTTCAGTTCCACCTCATTCAATCCTTCTCGCTTAAATTCTTCAAGCTTTTGCTCTTTAATTTCAATAGGATTTTCCAACGCTTTAAAAACCATCATTACTCTTAATTATCTCCATTTAATAAAACCACATTGTTGGTAAGAAAAATAAATATGGTGCTGTGAAAATTGCTAAAGATATTGCAAGCTTTTTCTTTGAATTTTCTTCTATGGATAAGTGTTTAAAATTACTTTTATAGTTAAACAGGTAAATAAAAAATGAAGTGATAATTGTGGCAAATAATATCCAAGCAACTGAATAAATGCTATCAAAAGGACTATAGGATACTGGCATAGTTAAATTTTTATACCACCATTCTCTAGAAATTCCAGAAAGAAAATTCTCAATTGTTCCTGGAATAATCATAATTATTGTACCTATAAGATCTGCTAAAAATCCATATCCCCAAACCTTCAAAATTGCTTTCCTATATACATTTTTCTTTTCATTAATATTCAATACCTTTAAAGTAATTAAAACAACTAAAGAATCTATTATAAAATTTCCTGGCAAAATTATAATCCATGTAAGTGGAAATAACCAAATTAACCATATTGGAAAAATGAGATTATAAAATTTAATACTTGATTTACTTCTCATAAAATCTCCTCCTAGATATCATATAAATACCTTTTATATTTAAATTAAGAGTTTTGGCTATAATATTTATAATAACTTCTTCTAAAGCAGAAAATGTTGATATACCACATACTAAAGCAATACATATATTTATTCCTAATATTTCATATATTAATGGAGTAAAAATTAATGTTATACCGGCTAATTTATTAGCATAAGTGTGTAAAAATGCTATTTCATTAAATCTTAAAAATCCAATAATTAATGATAAAACTTTAATTATAAAATAGGGATAAACTTATTTATCATAACCACACCTGATAACATCGATAACTATTAAAATAATTAAATCCAACCTTCTCCGCTATCTGTATTTTCTTAATATCTATATCATCAATAAAGAAAATAGTTTTTTCTATGGAAGGTTTATCTTTGAACAATTTATATAACCCTTGTGATAATAACAATTCTTCAACATCTTTTCCTTTATATTTATCTGAAACAGAAAGTCCAAAAATCTCCATTGTATTTTTATCACATTCTTTAATAAAAATACTTCCTTCTATAGAATCTTCCGGTCTATAGACAAAAATTCTCCAGTTGTATAATGTTTCTCTTAACCGTCTACTTGTCCAATAAGTTCTTTGAAAATACTTATCATGATAAGCTGCATAAGTATCAAAATTAGATTTACAGATGTTAAAGATATTATTACTATATTTACATCCTTTGAAGTTGACAGTGCTCAATCTCATATCTAAACAAGAATCTATACATTCATATCTATTTTTAATAAAATAATCATTAGCTTTTATATTTTCTTTAGGAAAGCCAAACAAAGCTCTATAAGTATTATATTCATTTTTTAACATACTTATTAATTTATCCATAACTTCATTATAATTTGTAGAAATATAAATCCCTGTAGTTTGAATATATTTTTCAGACTGAATAAAAAAGAATTGAATTATTGCAATAAGTTTATTATTTTTATAGTATCCAAGCAATATGTTATTATCTTTTAAAAAACTTCCTTCAAAATTTTCTTCAAGCTTGCTTTTTTCATTATACAAAGGATAACTTGAGGTTTCTGGATTTCGACTTAATTTCCAAGCAAAATCAACTGCTATAGATACATCATTCTTACTAATTAATTTCAGCATAAATCTACCTCCTAAATGTCTTATATTTCTTTCTAATAGCATTATACTATTAATATTTTTAAATTTAGGGAAACTCGTAATAGTTCTTCTATTAAGACTTACACTACCTCTTCAATTTCTAATTATATATCTAGTTAAATCATATCCTATATTAATCTACTTTCTTAATAAATTAGTGGCATGATCATAATCCTTTTTATGAACATAAATATAGTATGTCTTTGAATAATCTATATTTTCTCCAAAAGTACCTGTTCTTGCTCGTCTAGATGCTCCAAAAAAACTTGGACTAGTGTCATCAACTATTCTATACTCATAATCAATTCCATTTGCAGAAAGTTTACTAAGTACTTCATTAAAATTATTTAAATCAGAGCCAATAAAAACCTCTTTCCTATTCCAAATCATTATCATACATTTCTCTCCTTTTAAATGCATATTATCTAACTATTTTAGCCATATAGTATTCATCTAAATATTTTCCATCAATATACATTGATTTTCTTTTTATACCTTCAATTTCAAAACCATTTTTCTTATATAAATTTAAAGCTATTTCATTAATAGAAATTACTGTAAGTTCAAGTCTTACAATATTTTTCTCTTCAGCCCATTCATCTAACTTTTTAAAAAATTTTGTCCCAATTCCTCTATTTCTGTACTTTTCTCTTATACCCACAACTATATATGCGCTATGTTTATTTCTTCTTACATTCCCTATCTGAGCTATAATATATCCTATAATTTCATTTCCATCTAATGCTAAAAAGAATAAATCATCACCATCAACAGCGTTATCAACAATACCTTGAAGTCTATCTAAATTCTTAGCTCTTTCTCCTGGTTCATATAGCATAAACTTTGTTTCATAATCTAATTGGTTCATCATATTCCATAAAGCTTCTGTATCTGATTTTTCAATATTTCTAAATATAATATCTTCACTCATAAATCTTATTTCCTATCCCTTTCTATTTAGTACTCCTAAGGTTCTGCCATTTTCTCCATTATATATCTTCTTCTGTATATTTTTATTTACTTTTATAAAATTAAATCCATTTAATATAATCATTTTGCAAATTATTTATCTAATAAATTTTGAATAACTTTAATATTACTTCTAAGGTGTTCTATATTTTTACTACCTATAAAATAAGACCTGCATTTACTTTCATTAACAAGATACTCTAAATACTTTTTAACAGTTACATAGTCATTTGCTTTTCCTTGTCCTATAGAGCCACTGACATGAACATCTAAATTATATTTATTTGCACATTCAACAATTGATAATTTGCTTTTTTTATAGTTTTGGTTTTTATATTCAACACATGCTCTATTTTCTATATTTATAGGCAACATTAAATGTTTAAAATGATGTTTTGTTGTTACACTTTCTACAACTTCCATTACTTTTTCAAGAGAAATATACTGTCTATCAGTTTCTTCAAGTTGAAAAGCCTCCCAAGTAGCCATTCCATATTCTCTTATTTTCCCCTTCTTTACCATATTTTCAAATGAAATAATGATGTTCTTTAATCTTTCATAAAATTCTTTCGAACCATAATGTCTAATAGAAAATTCTAATTCATGCATATAATAAATATCTATAGTTTCTAAATTCAAATGTTTCCTACTCAATTCAAGAGCATACTCAAAATATTTAGGGTTCATAGTTAGCCAAAGTGTTTCTTCCATATACACATCTTCTTTAGTTAATATACCTGTATCTATTAACTTCTCATTCATGTAGTTGATAGGTCTAAGCATTATCTCTCCATCACCTGGAATTATACCAGCTTTAGAGGATACTATAAATTCATTTCTATTAAGACTTCCATCTTCTATAAGTTTAGTTACTACAAAACCTATATCTCTTTCAGACCTCATTCCCCTATAATTAATACAAGTGTCAATAAAGTTTACTCCATTTAGTAATGCATATGTGATTGATTCCCTAAAAAGTCGTGAGTCTTCATCAGTAAAATCACCAATAAAAGTTCCTAACCCTAGTTTAGAATAAGTATATTTATCAGTTTTTCTATACCAATTATCTTTTACCTTTTGATTCTTAAAATAATTTGTTGTTCCTTGCAAATCTGCATATCCCTTAATCATATATTCCCCAC
>NZ_JBNPON010000068.1:0-16289 GCF_050315195.1 Clostridium sp. SGI.024
AAGTTATGGAAGGGCAAAATATAAATGAAGATAATGAAAGAGTTCAACCTAATGACAATACTTATCTAACATTATATGAAACTAACGAAGTATTGAAACAACTTCCTAAAATCCTTAGTCAAATGAAAAATATTATTTTAAGTACTAATAATAACTTAGCTTTATTACAATCTGAAGTTAATATACTTAAATCTGATCAAGAAAAATTTAAAAGAGATGTTACTCGTGCATTAAATATAGTTTCTACCAAATTTTCAAATATAGATAAAATAGAAGAAGATATAAATATTTTAGATCAAATTTTAGGTAAAAGATTTACTGAAATAGAAGATGAAATAATTTTAACTCAACAAATGGCAGCAAAAAGTTTAAATGAAGTATTAAAATTTAAAGAACATTGGAAAATCTAGTAGGGCTGTAATTTAAAATTTCAGCCCTTTTATCTTTTTATATAATAAATATAAAAAGAGTAAATGAGAATCACTTACTCTACTAATTTTATTTAATTTCCATAGTTCCAGTTATTTTTGAACCCTCATCTATATGAAATGTATTTTTATCTTCCTCATTATTAAAATATACATTCCCCTCTATTTTAGTTCCTTCTAGCTTTACTTCTTTAGCTTCTATATAGAGATCCCCTTTAATAGTACCACCTTCTATTTTAGTATTTTCATCTTTAATTGTAAGTTTAGGTACCGTTAAAGTATAATCTGCTATTTTTTCTTTGTTTTCATTTGTCTTATATAGAGCAACTACTCTTGAAGTATCAACCATTTTATTTGGATTATCTTTATCTGCTTTTTTAAAACCTGAGTTTAAAACTATTTCTTTTGAAGTTGTTACATCATTTTCTAATATCACTATCCAACTTTCATTAACAGCCCTCATTAGCTTTTCTTCATCTGTTACTCTTGATGGAGATGTTACTATATCAACAGTTCCGTTATTTTTATTAGTTTCAGATTTATTACTATCTGTTACATTAGGTGTTGTTTCATTTTTATTATTTTTATTTCTACCACACCCCACAGACAATAAAGTAACCATAGCTAAGGGTATTACTAATGACTTAAATTTCATATTAATGTCCTCCTAAATTTTAATCATTAATAATTTCCCCATATTTACATAAAATATTTATACTTTAAATACTTGCTTTAAAATTTCTAAGTCTTAAAGCATTTAATAAAACAGAAACTGAGCTTAAACTCATAGCACCAGCTGCTATCATAGGATTTAGTAATTGTCCTCCAAAAATATGAAGAACTCCCATTGCAACTGGTATTCCTAAAACATTATAAGCAAATGCCCAGAATAGATTTTGCTTAATATTATTTATTGTAGCTTTACTTAATTGTATTGCTTTAATTACATCTAATAAATCACTTCTCATAAGAACTATATCAGCAGATTCCATTGCCACATCAGTTCCAGAACCAATTGCTATTCCAACATCAGCTTGAACTAAAGCAGGAGCATCGTTAATTCCGTCACCAACCATTGCAACTTTTTTATTATCATTTTGTAACTTTTTAACTTCATTTGCTTTATCTTCTGGTAATACTTCTGCTAACACTATATCAATTCCAACCTCTTTAGCAATTGCTTTTGCTGTTTTTTCATTATCTCCAGTTATCATAGCTACCTTTATTCCCATATTATGAATAGCTTCAATAGCCTTTTTACTATTTTCTTTAACTGTATCTGCAACTGCCACAATACCTTTAATTTCATTATCAGCAGATAAGAACATAGGAGTTTTACCTTCTTCTGCTAACTGGTTAGATTTATTTTGTAAATCTCCTAAATCTATTCCTCGTTCAACCATTAACTTTTTGTTTCCTAATAAAATAATACTATTTTCTATTTTTACTTCTATACCATGCCCAGGTATAGCTTTAAAATCTTCTATTTCTTTTAATTTAATATTTTTTTCTTCTGCTGCTTTTACTATTGCTTCTCCTAAAGGATGCTCAGACCCTTTTTCAGCACTAGCTGCTAATGCTAAAATTTCTGTTTCACTTATCCCTTTAGTTATTATATTAGTTACTTTTGGCTTTCCTTCTGTTATTGTACCTGTTTTATCAAATACTATAGTTTCAACCTTATATGCAGTTTCTAATGCTTCTCCACCCTTTATAAGAACTCCATTTTCAGCTCCCTTACCAGTTCCAACCATAATTGCTGTAGGTGTTGCTAAACCCAAAGCACATGGACATGCTATTACTAAAACTGCAATAAATATAGTTAATGAAAATACAGCTGATTCACCTGATATATACCAACCTAATGCTGCTATAATAGCTAATCCTATTACAGCTGGAACAAAGTACGCTGCTATCACATCTGCAAGTTTTGCAATTGGTGCTTTTGTTCCTTGAGCATCTTCAACTAATTTTATTATTTGAGCAAGAGCTGTATCATCTCCAACCTTTGTAGCTTTATATTTTATAAAACCTGTTTTATTAATACTTGCTCCAATTACCTTACTTCCAATACTCTTTTCTACTGGAATACTTTCACCTGTAAGCATAGATTCATCTATTGAAGTATTTCCTTCTATAATTTCTCCATCCACTGGAAGCTTTTCTCCTGGTTTTACAATTACAATATCAAAAACCTTTACCTCTTCAATTGGAATAGTAAGCTCTTTTCCATCTCTAATAATATTTGCAGTCTTAGGTACTAATCCCATTAGCTTCTTAATGGCATCTGAAGTTTTTCCCTTTGATACTGCCTCTAAATACTTCCCTAAAGTTATTAATGTAAGTATTACTGCTGCTGATTCAAAATACAAATGCATTGCATATTCATGCTCTCCAATATTTATTTTATAAATAGCAAATAGCCCATAAACAACTGCTGCTGATGTTCCTATTGCAATTAAAGAATCCATATTAGGACTTAATTTAAATAAATTCTTAAATCCTATAAGATAAAACTTATAGCCAATTATCATAACTGGTATAGTTAAAGCAAGTTGAGTTATTGCAAAATTAAGTGGATTCATCATTGGATCTATAATATGAGGTAACTGCATTCCTACCATGTGACCCATTGATATTATTAATAGAGGAATTGTAAATATTAAAGATAAAATAAATCTATACCAAAGTTTTTTAAAGTCTGGAATTTTCTTTACTGCATCCTCCTTTTTTTCTTCTACAATTAAGTTATAGCCTGCTTTTTCTACTATGCTTTTTAATTCATTTACAGATATTTTATTTTCATCAAAAGTTATATTTAATTTTTCTGTAGCAAAATTTACTGATGAATTTTCTACACCACTAACTTTCTTAGTAACTCTTTCAACTCTATTTGCACAAGCTGAGCAGGTCATTCCTTCAACTTTAAAACTATAGTTCTTGATACTTTTCTCTACACCATATCCTGCTTTTTCTATTGCACTTTCAATATCTGAATTATTTATTTTATCATTATCATATTTTACATTTAAAGTTTCTGTAGCAAAATTTACATTTGCCTCTTCCACTCCATCAAGCTTACCTACAACTTTTTGAACTCTATTTGCACAAGCTGAGCAGGTCATTCCTGTTATCTTAACTTTTTCTTCCTTCATTTTAAGCCCTCCTTCACCACCCCCTAGGGGTGGTATGGTTTTATTATACTATTTCTATTATTGATGTCAATAATAATTCTCATTCTTAATATTTATAATTAAAAATAAAAAATAATAGGTCTATATATTTAATATATATATGCCTATTATCTAACTTTTTCCTTAATACTAAACATCTATTTATTTTACTAATTTTAACATTATTTTCAACGAAATTTATCATTGAAAAAAGAATCTATATTATTCCTTATTGCATATATAGTTGCTTGTACCCTATCTTCAACACCTATTTTCTTAAACATACTTGTTATGTAGTTTTTTATAGTTTTTTCATATAAAAATAATTTATCTGCTATTTCTTTATTCTTTAATCCTCTTGATATTTCAACTAATTATTCTATTAAGACCTTCTCTTATTAAATCGTGATCATCTACTACGATTACATTAATTTTATTCTTACTCATCTTTTTTAACCTTTCTATTTACCGGAAGTTTTATTTTATATGCAGTTCCCTCATTAGGTGAGGATTTTATTTCTATTCTTCCACCTAAAGACTTAACTCTTTCATATATTCCTAGCTCCTCCATACCATTTTATTCAAAAAATATTAATTAATATAAAAGTATCATAATTTTCTATAATAGTAAAATTATTATTTTTATACAATAAAAAAGAAGATATATGTTATCTTTCTTATGTCTATCAAACTACAAGACTCTAAAATATAACATATATCTTCTTAGATTTAAGGTGATAACCTTTTATTTTATTAGTAAAATTATATTGCCCATTTTCTATTTTTAGTAAAAGAAATACTTAGCCACTTTTTTAAATCAAAATGATTTGTGTTTTTGTCAATAATTTCTCTAACCTTATCCATATCTTCTATTGACTTTATTTTAGATTCATTTGAAATAATAAAATCTATTTCAATTCTAAGTTCTCTTCCAATCTTCACAACTCTTGATATGGAATCTTCTACATTATATTCTTTTTCTATTTCCTTTACTAATTTTAATATATCATAATTTATTTCATTATTTGCACTTGAATAAATTAATTCCTTAAATGCTGAAATAATAGATGTAATTGGCATCCTTAAAAATATGCTAGATGATAAAATTACCATACCTGGATCCACATATATTGAAATTTTATATAACCCAATATATTTAAGTAATACTGAAAGTAAAAAACCTATTAAAACACCTACACTTAGCATAGCATCCATAAACCATTGATTACTTTCTACTTTTACTATTTCGGAATTAAGATTTTTTGATGTTCTTCTCATATAAAAATATATTAACGTACATCCAATAGACGATATCAAAGCATATCCTACAGCAAATCCCTCTTCAACATCATTTCCACCATTAATCACCTGCTTAATGGCTGAAATCATAGTTATTGAACACATTATTAATAGTACTAATGACTTAATTATTACTATTATAGGTTCTAAATTACATTTTCCAAAAGGATATTTGTTAACATCATTTTTATTAATAAAATTAGTTGCTATTATTGCAAATAAAGCTAACCCTAAGCTTATTAATGAGTATAGCCCATCAAATTGAATCATTTCAGATTTTATCGCTCATCCCCAGGCAATACCTAGTATAGCGAATAACAATCCACCAAAAGCTGAAAATTTAAGCATTTTGTTTTCCGCTTCCATAATATCACTCCCTTAACATATAATCTCTTAATAATATTTTATACATATGGACAATCATCCTCAACTCATTAATATAATCTAATAATTTAATTAATGTGGGTATTCATATTTTTATTTTTTAATTAAAAAGCATAAAAGTACATTATTCTAAATATAATTATACTTAAAATCTATTAATTAACTCTAAACTTTTTAATTCCCTCATTGATTTCATTTTCTCCATTAAATGCCTTATTTCCTTCATTTCCCAATTTCATCTTTTTTACAAAATAAACATAATTACTCTTATATTGCTAAATGTGATATTTTTTTATTTTAAGCATATTAAAATTTTTCGCAAATAAATATATATTTTTTTTACGTTTTTATGCAAATTTTTTAAAATTAATTGCAATTTTTGCCATTATTTCTTGAAAAAATTATCCTTTAGAGTTAAACTATATATGTATATATAAAAAAAAGATTCTTAAAGAAAGTTGGTACTTATGGAAAATAATAATCTTAACACAAACATACCAAAGGAAGTGGTAGAAAATAAGAAAAGTACAATTTTCAAATCAAAGAGTTTTAAGATTACACTTGTAGTATTATTAATCTTACTTATTGGTATAGGTTATTGGTTATTTAGGAATATCAGTTTAATTGATAGCTATAGTGATAAAGTTTATCCAGGCGCCTATATACTAAATAAAGATTTATCTGGTTTAAATAGCGATGATTTGCATAATACTCTAATTTCTTTAGTTAATGATATAAGTAATAAAGAAGTATCTGTTACGGCAAATAATCAAAAGTTTAATATTTCTTATAAAGATTTAGAAGCTAATATAAACTATACTGAATTAGAAGAAAAAATCTTAAGCTTTGGTAAAAATGAAGGATTTTTAAATAAAATTAACTTAATTAAAAAACCTACTAATAGAGAATATGAGTTTGAAGTTTTATTTAATGAAGAAAATTTAAATAACTTTGTATCAAACATCGCAAATGCAGTAGATGTTGCTCCTATTGATGCCTCTATTAACATAGCTGGAGGAATTAGTATTACTAATGATACAACAGGACTTAAATTAAATTCATCACAGCTGCTAGATACAATTAAAAATCAAATTAAAGATATGAAAGCTCCTAATACTGTAGAAGTAGTTGGAAATGTAGATGTAGTGGAAGCTAATATTAAGGCTAGTGCTTTAGCAACAGTTAATAACAAAATATCTTCTTTTACAACTCATTATTCAGCTGGTCCAAGTGGGACAAATCTTCAAATAGCTGCAAGAAATATCGATAATAGCATAGTTATGCCAGGCGAAACCTTCTCTACAGAAAAGGCTATTGGTCCAACAACTTTAGAAAACGGATTTGTTGAAGCAAACACTTATGTTGGTGGTGAAGTAGTTCCTGGAGTAGGTGGTGGCGTATGTCAAGTTGCTTCAACCTTATATAACACTATGCTTAGAGCTGGTATAATACCTACTGAAAGACTTAATCATATGATGAAAGTTTCTTATGTTCCTATAGGACTTGATGCTACTTTAGCAGATAATCTTATAGATTTAAAATTTGTCAATGATTTTGATTTTCCTATAGTAGTAAATTCATATGCTAGTAATGGAAGCTTAACTATAGAATTTTGGTCTAATGATTCTGTTGAAGATGGTATCCGTTATGAACCAGTATCTGTACCTTTAGGACCATTAAGCGCAGATACTTATTTATATGGATATAATTCAAATGGTGAACTAGTAATTAATAAATACTTAGATAGAAGTACTTATCAACCACTTCCTAATAATTAACGTAAAAAAGATAATTTGCAACATGCAAATTATCTTTTTTAGTTTAATTTCCTAACATCCCAGCTAAATAGCCAGTAGAAAATGCAATTTGTAAATTAAATCCTCCAGTTTCTGCATCTATATCTATTACTTCCCCTGCAAAAAATAAATTTTTTATTTTTTTTGATTCCATAGTAGAAGAATTTATTTCTTTCACACTGACTCCTCCACTTGTTACCATAGCTGCTTTTATAGTAATAGTATCCTCTACTGTTAAAGTCATTTCTTTTATATGTTCTATTAATTTCACTTCATCTTCTTTTTTTAATTCGGCCACTTTAACTTCAGTTAAATTTAATATATTTAGTATTTCTTTAATAAAATTTTGTGGTAAATACTCTTTTAAATTATTTAATATACTTTTATTGCTCCCTCTTATTATCTTAGACAACTCTTCTTTTGAGATATATGGTAAAAAGTCAATTTTTATATTAACTTCTCCATCCTTTAATAACTTATTTATATAAGAAGAAAATTTAAGTACTCCTGGTCCTGATATTCCAAAGTGTGTAAATATCATATCCCCTTGTCTTTGAATCTTTTTCTTTTTAATTGTAGTACTTATTATTACTTCTTTCATTGCTACACCTTGAAGATTTTT
Source organism: Clostridium sp. SGI.024 (assembly GCF_050315195.1). Taxonomy (NCBI): domain Bacteria; kingdom Bacillati; phylum Bacillota; class Clostridia; order Eubacteriales; family Clostridiaceae; genus Clostridium; species Clostridium sp. SGI.024. Next base: position 7,703 of record NZ_JBNPON010000068.1, read on the forward strand.
AACAAATCCATTTTTGGTAACTAACGGTATTAAGGCTGGATAAAAATTATTAATGGTATGACCATGTTTTTGAAGTATATCAAACATACTTCCATCAGAACCTGTAGTAGGATAACTTTTCCCACCTGTTGTTACAATTACTTTATCAGCTAATATTTCATCCCCTTTTTCAGTTACTATTCCATTAATAGTTTCATTTTTAATTATTAAATCTTGAACTTTTGTATTATAATAAATTCTTACATCATTTTTCATAAGCTCTCTTTTAAAAATATCAATTACTTCATCAGCTTTATCACTTTTAGTAAATACCTTTTCATCATATTCCACCTTATATTCTAAGCCTTTACTTGAAAAATAATCTAAAAGATCTCTATTTGTAAAATTATAAAGTGCACTATATAAAAACTTTTTGTTAGTAACAATTTTATCAAAAAACTCTTCTATATCTCTATTGTTAGTGATATTACATCTTCCGCCACCAGTAAGCTTTAATTTCTTACCAATCTCATTATTTCTTTCAATTAGAATAACCTCATTATTTTTTGAAGCTGAAAGTGCAGCCATAATTCCTGCTGGACCAGCTCCAACTACTATAACCTTTGACATGTGTATCTCCTTAATTTATCTGTATTCTTTGACATCTATTATATACTAAAAATAAAAAGTGTGAAATATAATATTATTTTTAGTATTTTTGTAAATACAATGAACAATATATTTCACACAATGTTTTTTAACTTTTTAACTTAATCTTAGAAATATTAAAGGCAACATTCCAAAGTATTAAATCTATTATAATTAAAATAATTAAGTATATAAAATTTAATAAAAGAATTTTACTAATTGCAAAGTGAATTAAAAGCAATATTAAAGCACAGCCTAAAGATGTAAATAATGTTAATAAACCTTCACCACTGTTTGTAGCTTCAAACTTTTGTGAAAATGGAAATACTTTTTTTAAAACTCCAAAATTAATTATCATTAATAATATAAAGCTTAAAAATGCAATAATTAGATGAATAATTACCCTAGGTCCAAAAATTATAATAAATATTGTAGATAAAATTATATAAGGTCCAAGCATTAGTTTATATAAAGCTGCTTTGATTACACCTTTAAATATACTTGAAATCTTCATAATTGGTGCAACCTCATATATCCATGCCCCTAAATACTTTTCAGAATATCTAAGCATTACTAGAATATTTGGAATAACTATTGCAAAAGCATAGATGGATAAATAAAATCTCGATCCCCTTATATTACCAAATATCCCTCCTATACTATTTCTCTCCATTGCTGGTAAAATAAATATTAGTGGAAATACTATTCCTAAAGCTAAATTCGGATAAATCTTAAGTTTAAATTCTCTTTCTGAATTCATAATACCAAGAGAAAAATTAAAGAAGGCTCTTTCACTATTATCTTTACAAAATAAATTATTAATCTTTATCAAAAGCTTATTCTTTTCTTTTATTTTATCTTCATTATTATTTAACTTTTGAAGATTATTTTCAAAAGATGGTATTAATTTTATATAAATAATTATAGATATTATTGGAATAGCTATAGCTAGTACACACATTATTATCTTTACTAAAGTTATTCCTTCTCCTGAAATAATAGAAAGTGGAGCTGAAAACCACATAGACGGTATTAATAAATGCCATATTTTTTCTTTATAAATAATATTAGATACATCTATAACTCCAAATAATCTAGGAACTATTTGATAAAGTACTACCATAGCTATACTTAAAACAATTTGCACATAATTAATCATATCCTTAAGCTTTTCACCATCAAAAAACTTTAATACAAAAAGATATACTAATGCTGTTATAATTATCATAAATATATCTAATAATATTATTTCTAACAAAAATATTAAAGAATATAGTCCTCCATATTTAAAGGATATTATAAAAGAAAAACCCACTAAAGCTAGAGTTAAGTAAATCATATAAATAACCACATGCGTTATTTTAGCAGCATTTAAAGTCTTATTATCAACTCCTTTAGTAAATAGTATATTTTTATCTCTTACATCTAAAATTACATATGAAAAGTCAGAAATAAAAATAGTTAAAACCATAAACATAATTGCCGAAAAATAAATTGTCATCAAATACATTTTATTAACATCAATTATCAGCATAAGCCCTATAAATACTCCAAACAAAGCATACATTATTAAAGCCTTATAAAATTGATTTGAATCCTCTTTATTCTTTCTAGAATCATTAAAAACTGTTGCTTTTCTTCTTCCATCCATAGTTAATTTTGTATTTAATATTAATCTAAATACATCATAATCTACTCCTGCTTTTTTATATAGCCATGATAGCTTGTCTATAATCTTTAAGACCTTAAACTCTTTCATGGCTATACCTCTTCTTTAACTACTGAAATAAATTTTTCAGCAAGTTCCTTATACTCATGAAATCCAGTAACTTCATTAAAGATATTTTCAAGGGAACTTTCCTTATAACTGTTTTTCAATTCTTCAAAGTTTCCATCAGCAACAATTTCACCATTATTTATTAAAATAATTCTATCACTTATTTTTTCTACTATCTCCATTATATGAGAGGAATAAAATATAGTTTTCCCTTCCTTAGCTAAAGCAGCTAATAATTCTTTTATTATCATTACACTATTAGCATCTAAACCACTTAAGGGTTCATCTAAAAATAAAACTTCTGGATTATGAATTAAACTAGATATAAGAATAAGCTTTTGCTTCATACCTTTAGAATAAGAGGATATTCTTTTTTCATAAGCATCTAATATTCCTAATATATCCATTAGTTTTTTAGCTTTTTCGTCAGCCTTATTATATTCTATTCCATATAGTTGCCCAACAAAGGTTAAATATTCTTTTCCAGTTAAGCTATCATATATTTCTGGAACTTCTGGTACATATCCTATTCTTTTCTTATAACTTTCATTACCTTTTGATATTTCTTCTCCAAAAACTTTTATTTCTCCTGAATAACCTTTAAGCAAACCAAGTATTAATTTTACAGTTGTACTTTTCCCAGCCCCATTAGGTCCAATATACCCTATAATATTTCCCTTATTAACCTTTAAATTAATACCTTTTAAAACATCTTTTTCTCCAAAGCTTTTTCTTAAATCAATTAATTCTAATACTACATTATTATCCATTTTATCACCCCTTATACTATTTTACCTTTTTTTAACTTACATGTAAATTTATAAAGAAGATTATTTTTTATTTTCCTGTGGATTATATCTAAGTACAAAATTTCTTTTCATTATTAATAAGTCTTCCATATCATTTAAAAATTGTAATAACTGAGCTCTATTTTCAAATTCCTCTCTAGTTTTAGGCAATGCCATTTCCTTAAATCCTAATTTTAATAATTCTAATTCTTTTAAAAGCTCCTTACAATCATTTCTATCTTTAACTTCATCTGCAACATTTTTAGTAAACTTTGATATCATATGAGTTTGTTCAAAAGACATGTAAAACCTTTTAAAATGAGACCTTAATTTTTTTATAATCTCAAACTGATTTTTTCTCATATTCATATAATCAACATAATAATAATTACCTTTAAAGAAATTATTATTATAAATCTTATATGCTCTTTCTAAACTTTCATTTAATCTGTTTTCTATATCCCTAATTATTACTTCCTCATCCCTATCCACTGTATAAGTTAATAAAGATTTAGACATTTTAGTTAATATAATCTTATAACTTTTTTCTATATATTCCTTATCCTTCTCAAATTCATCATTTAAAGAAGGCATATATAAATTTGCAATTGATGCAATACCAACTCCAATTGTCATTATTAAAAGCTCATTAATTATTAAATATAAGGATATTTCATCAGTTACTAAAAAGTGAGTTGATAATACTACAGCTGGTACCATACCTTCTGAAATATTAAATTTTGATGTAAAAGGAATAAATATAAATAGAAATAAGGCAAAGGTTATAGGATTTTGCCCAATATATTTATATATCACAACAGATAAAACTATAGCTACTGTACAAGCTATAATCCTATTTTTTCCTACTATTAATGCTTTTTTCCTAGTATCTTGAATGCTTAAAATAGCTATTACAGCAGCTACAGTTGAAAACTGTAAATCCATAGCATTTGCTATAACTAAGGCTATAGTAGCTGATACAGACATCTTAAAAGCTAAATTATATATATATTTCAAGCAATTACCTCCTATTTAAATTTTCTTTTTGCATAACCACATCTTTTACAAAGATCTTCTACTGCTCTTCTTTGTGAAAATCCATCATAAATATCTATTGCTCTTTTCGAATTAATAATATCTCCTAAATCCTCTTTAAAGATATTTCCTAAAGGTATTTTCCCTTCACTATCTAAACAACAAGGAACTACTGTACCATCTAACAAAATTCCTAATTGATCTCTTAATCCATAGCAAAATACCTCTTCACTAATAAGTGAAATACTAGAATCTGGCCAGCTAAACTTTTCTGCCATATTTAAATAAACTCTTTCCTTTAGCTTAATCCCTCTTTTATCTAATAGTGCATCCTTTATTGAAAAATTAATATTTAAATTTTCTTCTATTAATTTTAATATATCTAAATTCAAATTATTATTTGCTTTTAAATCTTCAGTATCTATATTCCATAACCTAAGAGAGCATATAATTTCAGTTTTCTTATTTGCCTCTTCAATAAATTGCAAAATGTTATTTAAATAATCATAAAAATTAATATTATTTTCATTTGCTTCAAAGCTATGAAGTGAAATATTTATTTGCCTAATTGCTCCTGAATTAATTAATACATCCTTCACATTATTTATTAATGTTCCATTAGTAGTTATATTAACTTTTATATTTGCTTCCTTTGCAATTTGAAGAAAACTTTCTAAATTATTATTTAAAAATGGTTCTCCCATTAAGTGTAAATAAATATGATTTGTATATCCTTTAACTTTATTTATTATTTTTTTAAAGTCCTCAGTTTCCATAAATCCTAGTTTTCTACTAGTCTTAGGGCAAAAATTGCAACTTAAATTGCATATATTAGTTGTTTCTATATATATTTTTTTAAATCTTGTCATAAGTTTTCTCCTTTTTCTTTTATAGAATTAATTTATCATATTATTCTTATTCTTCCAATATATTAAGTAATATGAGATAAATAATAATTAAGGATGTGAGTTAAATTTGGATCCATATAAGGTTTTAGGGGTTTCTCCAAATGCTTCTAAAGATGAAATTAAAAAAGCATATAAAAACATATTAGAAGAATATGCATTAGGAAATTCAACAATAGATTCACGCCCCTTAGCAGAGGGTATTATAAAAGATGCTAATACGGCTTATGATGTTTTAGTTACCGGCAATTTTTACAAAGAAATAAGGTCCTATATTGATAATGACAATATTCCTGTTGCTGAAAGTAAATTAAATCTATTAGATTTAAAAAATTCCGCAGAATGGAATTATTTAATGGGATTTGTTTATTTCAAAAAAGGTTGGTTTGACATCGGTCTTCAACACATTTTAAAATCTACAGAGCTTGACCCTTTTAATGAAGAATACTCTGCCACTTTAAAAACAATTAGAAATAGATCAAATGAGATAATTAATTATTATAAGCAAAATAATAATCAAAATCCAACTCCAAATAATAACCCAAATCCTCCTCAAAATAACATGAATATGTGTGGTGGTGGCGGTATGGGTAGTGGTGGCGGTGGCCTCTGCTAAATAAAAGGAGCTGCCTTGGCAGCTCTAATTTTTTCATTATTTTACATTTACTCTAATTGAGTTATTAATCTTCTCATTACATCCTTTAATTTTCCTTCTCCTACTTCTTCATTAACCCCTGCTATTATTACTCTTATATCATTATCAGATAGATCCCATTTATATGCTTTAACATCTATAATAGAATCCGCTGGTAATAATTCTTCCATATCTGTAGCTAATTCTTCACTTAAGCTCATATACTCATCAAATAATTCATCTTCACTTAAGTCTTTTATATCATAATCATCACTAATTATTTCATTTAAAATATCAATTGAAATACTTAAGTTATATGCAAAAGTATCTTCTCTTTTAGTTCCCTTACTCATATCCTTTAGTACCTTAAATTCAGAATTTTTTTCTATTTCATTTTTCATTTCATCAGTATCAACTACTTTTCTTCCAAAAGCTATATACATAATTCCTCCAATTAAAATTTAATATTATTATCTATAGATTCCTTTATTAATGCTTTAAGTTTATTAAACTCTTCTTTATATCTTTTATGTTCAAGCTGTGGGAAAGCATTAATAAGTCTTTTTAGTTTATTAAACTTAAATTCCTTCTTATTAAATTCTTTCTTAAGCTGATTTAAAATATTCATATTCTTAAGAGTAATATTTAAATTAACAACTTCACTAACAGTTAAAGAAATATCCACTGCAAATAATGCAATTAATATAACTGCAGATATAATAATAGTATTATTTGAAAATCTGTTTACTAAACTTAATATTACTGGGTGTATTACTTCCATTAATAAAAGAGATAGTGTAGCAAATAAGGTGGAATTTAACAAACAAACTCTTCCCTTTATGTTAAATTTTCTATTAGAATAATTCCAAAGTCTTGTATGAAAAACATATTCTAATATAAGATCTGCTAAAAATTCTATAATTGATGCTATACTACCTCCAAATAAAAATATTAATATTGGTATTTTTATATTTAATGAATTCATTATTAAAATTACAAATACTGCACCAAAGCCATATACTGGGCAAACAGGTCCTTTCAGAAAGCCTCTATTTATAAATTTTTTAGCTGGAATAGAACAATAAAGAACTTCACATATCCAACCTAAGAAACTATAAATACCAAAAAATATTATCCAAGTTAAAAACCACATAAAATCCCTCCTACTTCAAAATGTTTTATTTCTAAATATGGAAATATCTTAATTGATAGCAATATTTCTTTGTACTATAATATATTTATAATTATATATAGAGGTGTTTAACATGAAATTTTTACAAGGCATATATGGTATTGATTTATTATCATTAATTTTATTACTAGTAGCTTCACTATTTAATCTTTCAAGATATACAAGCCTTATAGGCTTTGCTTTGGTAATAATATCTTTATTAAGAATTTTTTCAAGAAATCTTTCTAAAAGACGTGCTGAAAATAATTCATTAATTAACTTTTTGAATAAACCTTTATCTAAATTAGGCTTAAGAATTCCTTATAATAGTCAACCCATTGATTTTACTAATTTTTCTTATACATATCAAGCAATTAAAAATAAATTAAATGAAAAGAAAAATTATAAAATAACAAGTTGTCCAAAATGTGGTCAAAAGTTAAGATTACCAAGGAAAAAAGGTAAAATAGTAGTAACTTGCAAACGATGTTTACATAAATTTGATTTTAGAACTTAATACACATTGAAGCTATATATTTAAAACTATAATACCTTGATAAATTTATCAGTAAATAAGTTAATTATAGCATATTACTTTAATCTTATTAACCTACTAATTATTAAAAATGGGTAAACTTTCCTTGCAAATATAAAGAGGAAGATAGTTATTTTAATATCTTCCTCTTTATTTTTATTTATAAAAATAATTTGCTATTTTTCAGTCTTAATATTTATAGTATCTCCATCTGACGTAATTGTTATTTGTCCTTGCTTATCAGTTCTATATGATTCAATTCCCATATTTTTTATTATATCTAAAATTTCTCTATGCGGATGTCCATAAGAATTATCAACTCCACAGCTAATTATTCCATACTGTGGTGAAATTGCTTCTACAAATTCCTTTGTAGAGGATGTACTAGAACCATGATGACCAAACTTAATAACATCAGCCTTTAATTCATTAGAATATTTCTTTACAACTTCTTTCTCTACATCTTTTTCTGCATCTCCAGTAAAAATAAATGATTTATTACCATAGGTTAATTTCATAATTGGTGAATAATCATTAAAGTTATCATAAGTATCCTTTGTTGGAGAGTAAGCTTCAAATTTAGCACCTTCTCCTATATCAATACTTGTTCCTTCTTTTATTACCTTTACCTTAAGTCCCTCATTACTTACTGCCTTCATCATATTTTCAAAGGTCTTTGTAGTATTAGTTACCTTAGGCATATAAAAGCTTTTCACATCATACTTTTCAAAAACTTTTGTCATTCCACCAATATGATCTTCATGAGGATGAGTTGCTATTACTATCTCGAAATCATCAATATTTTTCTCTTCTAATTGTTTCATTAGCTTATCTGAATCACTTTTAGGGCCTGCATCAATAAGTATATCTAAATCATTAACTCTTATATATGTAGCATCACCTTGTCCAACATCCAAATAAGATATTTCTATATTCCCAGTAGGATTTCCTAGATTATTTTCTACAATATCTTTACCAAAAAAGGCAGAAAATATTGCAATAATAGCAAATACAATAATAGTTATTAATTGAGCCTTTTTATTGCCTTTATGCTTTTTCATAGTTTTTTCAAAAGCATTTTTTAAATCTTTTTCTTTTGTCAAAATTCCTTCCTC
>NZ_JBNPON010000069.1:0-16087 GCF_050315195.1 Clostridium sp. SGI.024
TTATCACTTTAAATTTTTAATTGCTACGCGTCGATTTTTTGACGCTTACGTTAATAACTATATTTATATTCAAAAAATATATACACTTTTCCTTAAATTATTTAGATAAATATTAAACCCATCCATATATAAATGGATGGGCAAATTATAATTTTAATGTAAGGACTTCTTCCCATTTTTCTTTGCAAATAATAGTATGAAAATCACTATTATACTGATACCAAACAATCCAAGGTAAATAAATAAATTACTATTATCACCTGTGTTAATAGATCCAATTATATCTATTATACCTCCAACTCCTTCAGATACTACAGGGAATTCTTCAGCTTTAAATTCCCAATCTAAATAACCAATTGATTCTTGAAAATCATTTCCTAAAGTAATTGGAACATCTAGTGTTAAAGTTAGATTTATTTCATCACCTGACTTAAAATCTCCAAGATATACCCAATCTGTTAGCTGTGCCTGCTTGTCTGCAGATGCATCAAAGATTTTAGAATCTCCATCCTGTTCAACAGTTAGATTAAGCTGAGAAAGAAACTCTTCTGAACCACTTTTTGCACCTAGAGAACGAAGATACAACTTTACTTCCACATTGTTTTCTGCATCGTTCTTTATCCTAATACTCTGTGTGATTCTATCACCAGGTAATACATCCTTTAAGTCTGAAAACAAATCAGTAGGTGAATACTCACTACCAGGAGCTAATATAAACTTTTCCGCATTTCCTTTATAAGTAACAGATCCCTGTGCAAAAGCTTTAATTGGAAAAGCCATTAAAATGGTACAGCTTATAAGAAGGCTAAAAATAATTTTAATATATTTTTTCATTATTCCACCCCCTACTCACTAATCTTTCCGTCACTATTAACTGTTACATTCCAAGAATTTGTAACAGCTTCTATAGGCGTACTTTGAATAGCTTCAGCAAGTATTTCAACACTTAGGTAATAACCATCTTTTTCAGTTAACTGTCTGCATTCTTTTATCAGAATATCCGTATGCCCCTTCGCTTCAACCGGAGATTTATAGTAATAATACTCACCAATCTTTAGCCAATCATTATTTTCTGCAAAGGAAAGTGAATAATCTTCATCCAAAACTGGTTTCACAGCCGATATGTTTTCACTATCATCTATCCAATTCACTAAAATTGTGGCCCTAATATATGCCTCTGTATCACCAGTATTTTTAATTGACACATCCTTCTTAATTTTTTCATCAAAATCTTCATCCACCTCACAAGCAACATTTGATGGTTTAAAAGTATTCGTAACAGATTGTGTTTGAGTGTAGATAAAAGCTATTGTGCCTCCTACTGTAATTGTAAATAGTAATACTAAGGAAACAAGCAATGCAATTTTTTCTCTTTTTTGTTTTTTTCTTTTTTGTATTTTTCTTTTTCTATTAATAACAGTTCTACTACAATAATCTATTTTTTTCATTATGCTTGCCTCCTTTCTCAATTAGATATACCTTTAAATATATTTTTTATATGAGCATTACCATTTAGCCACTTATTGATGTCATTCCTACTGTTTTTGAAAACTACATTATTACCATCTTGTGGTAGTTTAATAGTTTGTGAAGATTTATCCGGAGTATAACGCCAACTCCAATCAGTTTCTTCTGTAATAGTATAAGTACCATGCGGTAAATCTTTAATAGTAATTGAACCATTTCCAACTATAGTTACTGTTAAATCAATTCCTGAAGAACCAGTTACATGGAATATAAAACTTTGGTTTTCATCAATCTTATCAACACCAGTCTTTGTGATAGTAAGATCAACTGGTTTTTCTTTATAGTAGAAAGTTATTATATTAATTTTTGCTTCTGTACCCTCTTCTACTTTTACATCAATATTCTGTGAAGTAGGATCAACTGCTTGGTAATTTTCAATATCAATTGCAGATTCGGAAATTACTTCTCCATATTTCCCCGTATCTCTTTTTGGTTCTGCCAACTGTTTGCCAGTTCCCTGTTCAAGGTAGCGAACTTCGTATGGGTAGCTGTTGCGTGTGTAGTATAATTTAAGTTCAAGACCGTTTGCTGTAAGTTCACCGCTTACCACTGTACCTTCCACTGTTGAATCGTAGGTGAAACCGCTGATTGTAAGTGGGTCGGCTGAGTATGTTGTGTTGATATCTCCTACTGCCTGTGAAGATGCGTATTCTGTCCATGTTGTATTTCCATTTGAATCCTTTGCAAGATTTTCGGTGTAATGAGTAATCTTGTAGTATGCATGGGTTGTATCTTCTGTGTAGTAGAAGATAATTTCGTTAACTGCGCCATCTTCGGCACTTACTACCAATCGTTTTTGATATGCATCTGGCATCATGCCTGCTACAGGAACAAAGGTTTCAGTAACAACAGCTTTGCGGTTATCGGAAACTATTTTTTCCGTTGCAACAGGTTCGCCTGTTTCGGCATTAAGATATTTAACCATATAAGGAACAGCTTCTTTCTGTACATACCAGAATGTGAAAGTGTTATTTGCATCATTGTCAATATCAATTGTCAATGAATGACTCTTTACCAATGGAAAGTAACCTTCCTGATAATCTGCATACAGGTCTGTGTCACCCTTAGCGTCAAAGGTTTTTGTTATACCTGCAAGACCACTACCTGTTGTAGGTGCAGCTATCTCTGTGTCTGTCCCCTGGATTTTGTAGTAAATAGAGTAGTTTTTCAGAACATTTGAGCTCCATTTACCATAAACCTTCATATCCTTATTGATTGGCATATTTGCAAAGTCAAAGGCTTTTTCTACGCCGTCTTCCATATAGAACCATCCAACAAATGTATAACTGCTGTTTGTTGGTGTTTCAGGTGTAGGCTCAACCTTTGAGCCATGTTCAACAATTAGGTCAGGGTGCGTCTCACCAATTTTTGTATCTGATTCCATATACTCCTGTGTAAGGTAGAATTCTACTGTATGTGTTACAGGAACCCATTTTGCATAAAGGATAAGGTTTGCCGCAGGCATTGTATGACTGGAAAGGTCATACTCTGTACCTGTACATTCTGGGTTAAGATACCAACCGCCAAAAGTTACAGAACCCGGTTCGTAAGCTGATGGAACATCTGGTGTGTAGCTTTGGTAAGTTGCAAGTGATGCCTGATATTTAACTAATTCAGTTTTTACATCATCGTAGCCATCATTGAAAATAAGATTGTAGCTGTTTCTGTCATAATAGAATTCTGCACCATTATAGTCACGGCCAATCTTTGTACTCTTATCCGCATTGAATGTAAATCCCTCAATATCTTCAAATTCTTCTTCAGATACCGTCAAATTACCATCGTATTTAACTTGAACTGTGTACAGAACTTCATAACCTGAACCATCAAGTTTTTCACCGTAGTAGGTGGCCGTATGTGTTCTTGTGGAATTGTTTGTATTTGCATAGTATGTTCTATTTTCCGCAGGCATAACATCCATAAATGATGTCCATGGAGAATCACCACTTGTTTTCTGTGACCAGAGGAATGTATTAGCTTTGGAAATTGTTTCAAATCGTTCCTTGATATCTGCACCCCATTTATCTGTAATGCTTGCAAGAGTTGCTCCATTATTACCTGTTGCCTTAAATGTAATTGTAAACTGTTTACGGTCAAAATACACGTTCATTATTGTACTGCCGTCTGCGGCTACAGTAACTTCATCAGATTTTACATAAGTCCATAGGTTTGTGTCCATAACACTTGTATTAAGATAGCAATCATCTGAATGGGTGTGTTCTGTTTTTGTACATGTAAGTGTGTAACAACCATTTTCAACACTATGGGTATGTTCTGTTTTACCACAACCAAGGCAGTCTTCTGAATGAGTATGCTCTATTTGTCCACAAGTTGTAGGTGCTATTGAACCAGAAGCTGTTGAACCAGAATAATTATACCATGTTCCATTGATATATATTACTTTGCCATCCCTCGAAAATACACGCCTTGTGATATAACCATTAGAAGGATTGGATGGTGCACCTAAACCAGGAGAAGAAACATCTCCTACTCCGTCATAACATGATGTACCATGCGTATGACTTGACTGTCCACATGTGTAACAATCCTCTGAATGGGTATGTTCCTCCTGTGTACATGTCAATTCATAACACTCTTCAAGAGAATGCTGATGGCTTTCCAAAGCACAAACCATCTGGCCTGAACCAAATGTTATAGTTTCACCAGGTTTTGCATAGATTTCAGAAGATTTAATATATGAATATTCTTCATCATTTGCATTTTCGCCCCATATAACAACTGTTACTTTAGCTGTGGCATCCACTTTCCATATTGCATGGTATGTGCGGTTTTCTGCAGGCATTGTGGTTGTCAGTTCAACAGTTGTTGTGCCGTCTAGTGACCAGCCTTGAAATGTGTAACCAGCTTTTGTAGGTGTACCTACATTCCCTATTTGGGTGCCGTAACGAGCGTATATAGGCTCAACTCCGTAGCCACCGTCAAGGTCAAAGTTCATCAGATAATAGTATCTATCGTAGTAAACTTCTACAACTGTGCTACCGTCTGCTGCGATTGCAGGTTTTTCGTAAAGAAGTGCATAATAACCTTCGTAGGTTTTAGCAACTTCCGGAACAGTAGAATTTGTAAGTCCCTGTTTTGTTTCTCTTTCTACTTCTGTGTAATTGTCGTTATCCACATTCTGCTGATAATGGATAACTGTATAATCTACATTTGTAGGTTTGTAAACAACATTAATTGTGTAGTCCTTTTGGATATCTGTGTAGTTAAGATTAACAGAATTTTGCTGTACATCGTTAACATAAGGCAGATAACCCAGTATTGTTGGATAGTTAACAGTAGCTGAAAAGCTTGAGCCTGCAGCAAGGGTTGCTGTGTAAGGTTCTGCTGCAATTTCATTATTTTCAAATACATAATTAATAACTATACTATAGGTTTCATTTGTTGAATTTTCAGTTTCAATGCTATCAGTTTCATCATATGTTTGAATATTACTTATATCAGCATTTTCAGCTGATGCTGTATAAGTAGCAAAATTCTCTACTGTATCATTTACAACAATAGGATCTGCTTCCGTTGATTCATTACTTAATTCATTGATTTTCTCAACTTCCTGGTATTTATTATCTAGTATAACAGTAACTGAATCACTAGTATTTTCAATTCCCCCTGTAATTTGAGTACAACGAATTTGAGTTTGACCATTTTTATGGATCATATTATATACCTTAGCATAAGTTAGTGTGCAAGTATTCCCCTTTTCACCATAAATATTAATCCACTTATTATATTCATCAGAATAAAATTGCCATTGAAGTTCTTCAATCATATTATTTGGAGCTGTAAGAACTTCTTTTCCATTTGGAGTTACTGTTATAGTTTCTCCAGATGATACTGTTGTATTTATATTACCATCTTCATCTTCTGCAGAAGCCCTTATAGACATTGGCGTAAATGTGGTAAAAATTAATAAAATACAAAGAAGAAATGATAACACTTTTGCTTTTTTTCTTCGCTTCATGAATCAATCCCCCCTTATTAATCTTCTGGCCAACCTACTGCACTAAATACATTATCTCCGTTGTTAGCCACTTGAGTTGCCTGTGCATTTACATTAATTTCAACTTTACTTTCTTTATACATATTGCTCATCTCTTTATCAAAAATAACAGTATTGAACAATGGCTTTGTTTCTTCCCCTGCTGATAATGATGTATTGTAGTAGTAATAACCTTCTTTTTCTGTCCAATCACTAGTATTTAGATCAAATTTTATAAGTGATAAATCCACATCATCAGTTATACCTTCTGCTAGAGTAATAGCCTTGTCAAGTTTTATACGAACATATGCTGACTGTCCACCTATGTTTTTTATAGAAACAATTTTTGATATTTCCGCACCTGGCATCACACCTGTTTTATCTTGAAAAGGAACTAAATCTCCTCCTTCTTCAGAAATAGCCATCTCTTTTAATTCAATTTTAATATTTCCAGTTGTAATAACATTGGTTGCTGTCTTTTCTGCTGTGAAATAAGCCATTGTCCCATAGGCTAATATAGAAAGACATCCAATCAACAATGCACAAACTGTGATTTTCCTCTTCATAATTTTCTTCCCTTTCTATATATAATCTCACTGGTATTATTAAATTGCTCCTGCCTAAAAATAGGCAGGAACGTATTATACCTTATAGAATTTAAACTTATATTAAATTTTATTCCCAAGGATTATAAGTACTAGGAGTTCCAAATGCAGTATTTAAAGCTTCATAAACATTATTAAAACCTGCAGCTTGAGTCCCCTCAGCAACTAATGAAAGTGTAGTTATTTTTTTATTTACCTTCATAATTAATTGCTCCTCTATAAAATTTTATTTTCTATTTAAAAATTCTTATATAAAGTAAATTTAAATTTTTATCTTAAATATTATTTACTTGCTTCTGCCCAAGCTGCTGCTGCAGTTGCGATATTATCCTTTTGTACTGCATATGCTGTGAAAGTAAGAGTTGGCTGTGTAGCACCTTCCACTTTTAGAGCATCCATCATTGCTTTTGTAACGGTTGTTTTTACTGTAACTTGATTATCTTTTAAAACATAAAAGCTAGTGCCAGCATTAGCTGTATTAGCATCCACTTCACGATAGTAAACTCCTGATTCTAGTTTAGTCCAACCTGTAGCTATTGAATAACTAATATAATCATCAAGTTTTGGATTTGTAGACTCTTCAATCTTAACAAATAGCCAACAAGCTTCACTACCAGCATTAACAGTAACAGTTGGATCTTTTGCAATTGTATTACCTGGAACCATTTTATAATCTGTAGTTGTTTCGGCTAAAGTTATATCGATATTCCCCACAGTAAATGTGTTGGTAACAGAGTTCGTCTTAGCAGTAAGATAAGCCAAAGTTCCTCCAATAACACAGGTTAGCACTAATACAAGTGCCATCACTAAACTAATTCTTTTTTTCTTCATCTAAAATTCCCTCTTTCTTTAAATTATTTTTATAAATAAAGCTATTAAGCTATACTTATCTTAAATCATTAGTTCCCGAAAGCTTTCCATCCCTATTCAGCAGTATCAAAACCATCAGCTTGAATTGCATGAGTAACCACATTAATTTTTAAACCTTCAAGTGTTTCTAACTGAGCGTTAGTTAGGCTTTCTTGAACTATTATTTTCTCAAATACAGCTGGAAGTATAGTATCTTTATCACTATTTGTTTCTACTATTGAGTTATACCAAAACTCATAAGTATAAGTATCTTTATCAGCTGTCATATTCTTGTATGTCCAAGATTTAGTGTTAATTTCAAAGCAATTTTCAATTTTAATGTCACTTTGTAAATTATAAAGTGCTTCACGCTTATTTAAAGTTACAAGAGCACGTACATAACAATCTTAGCTATTAGCCTTAATAGTAACAGTTGAGTCTTTCGTATAACTATGACCTGGTATAAGCTTGTACCTATTTTCTTTTACAGGGTCAGCACCTTGAACAGGAGTACCATCTTCATCTACTTTAGCTTCATCTAAAGTAATATAACCTTTCCAACTGTAAAGGTATTGTTTAGCTTATCCTCTGATTTTAGGTATGCTATTGTCGCAAACATAGTTGTTGAAACAAGCAATAAGGCAACCAAGACCATCGTCAGTGCTTTTATTTTTGAGTTCATAAGAACTCCCCTATCTCAATAAATATCTATTGGTAACCTTTCGGTATTACCCTTGTTTTATCACTCCATCATCAGTAGAGTTCTTATCATTTTTCTTCTCATCATCAAATAGATCAGGAAGAAAAGTAAGTAATATAATAATCACACCAGCTATAATTGCAATATACATACCTGGTGGATGCTGAATATAATTTGCCACATATCCCATATATGGAATAGTAAATACTGAAGACCCTATTACATTCTTATAATGTACTAGAGAACTATCCTCAAAATCGTTCGCGTCACCTTTAGTACGAAAGCGGATAGTATCTATATCATCTTCATCTGGAATAACCTCTATGATACGATGTGTTGCAGTAGTTTTTTCATTTAGCATAAAGGTAATTATATCTCCCACTTTTAGTTCTTTTGGGTTAACTTTTTTTACATAAATTAATGATCCTGTATGATAAGTTGGTTCCATAGAACCTGATAAAACAGTATAGACTTGCAATCCTATTATCCTAACCCCTACAAGTAAAAGTGCTATTATAACTGTTAATATAACTAAAACATTGGTTATATTATTATAAATCCTCTTAACCATATGATTTATCTCCTTTCTAATAGAGAAGGTATTTGATAAATATTTTTAATATAAAATCCTTTTATTGTTTTTTGAAAATTTCTTTATGTGTTTATTATTAGATTATTACTTTAAGTGTTTTTTGAAAATTTTTTCATGTGTTTATTATTAGATTATTACTTTTATTGATTTTTATAATTAAATAAAAGCACCATATATTTAGATGTAATTAGATGATTTTTGACCGAAATAATTCCTTATTTCTTATATAAAGTAAATGTAAATAACGCTTTTATCACTTTAAATTATACATTCATCAAATTATAATTTCAACCCATTTTTACTTTATTTTACACAAATGTTACATTGATGCATATAAAGTTATTTTTAACTAAATTAATATACTTGTATTTCCAAATAAAAATATTCCAATTTGTATAAGATACATATTAAAAATAAATAAAAAAAAACTCCTTGCGGAGTTTTTAAATAAATTTATTTTAATTTATATTTTTTTATTTTTAGAACTAAAAAATTTCTCTATACTATCTATTATTTCCAATAAAAAATAATGCCAATGTACCTGGTCCTGAGTGACTTCCTACTGCAGGTCCGATATTATTTATTATAATTTCTTTTACTTTTACTTCACTTAATATTAATTCTTTTAAACTTTCTGCTTCTTGTATACAATCTCCATGACTAATAAAAATAGTCTGATTTTCAGAATCTACAATTTTCTCTTTTAGTTTATCATACAACTCTTTAATAGATTTTTTTCTTCCCTTAACCTTGGAAATTGGAATTAATCTGCCTTCATTATCTACATGCATAATTGGTTTTATGCTTAACATTGTACCAACTATTGCTACTGTACTTGATACTCTACCGCCTCTTTTTAAATGATTTAAATCATCTACTGTAAACCAATGATTCACTTTAAGCTTATTATCTTCTAACCAATTAACAATATCCTCTTTACTCTTTCCTTCTTTTAGCATATTTGCTGCATAATAAACAAGTAAACCTAATCCCATTGATGCACTTTTCGTATCTACTATAGTGATATCAGCATCTTTTATTTCTTCATCTATAATTTCTTTTGCTAATCTTGCGCTGTTAACACATCCACTTAAGGCTGAAGAAAAACCAATATATATTATTGAGTATCCTTCTCTAACATATTTTTTGAAATTTCTTTCAAAAGTATCTACATTTACTTGTGATGTTTTTGGTAACTTACCATTTCTTATAAGGCTATAAAAATCCTTGTGTGATATACTTTTTCCTAAATCATCAGGAATATCTTCACCATTAATATTCACTATTATTGGCATAACTTGAATATTATTTTCATTAACAAAGCTTATAGGTAAATCACAACAAGAATCAGTGAAAAGTATAGTCTTCATTATATTCCTCCTATTTTGCCAAATATAACTTCATTATAATAATATTTTATTCTATAAAATTTAAGTCCATTTTTATTATATTTCTTCATATTTACTCTGTCTAGATATATTAAGCAATATTCCCATTGCCCCTAAATTAAATACCAATGAAGTTCCTCCATAACTAATAAATGGCATTGGAACTCCTGTTACAGGCATTGAACCACTTACTACTGCTATATTTATTATAGCTTGTATTGCAATAACTGAAATAATTCCTATAGCTAATAAAAATCCATAATTATCCCTTGCTTTTACGGCTATTGTAGTTCCTCTTATTACTATAAACATAAATATTGATATTATAAAAATGCATCCAATCAATCCTAGCTCTTCACCTATAATTGAAAATATAAAGTCATTATGAGGTTCTGGCATAAACAAAGCCTTTTGCCTTGAATTTCCAAGTCCAACTCCAAATATTCCTCCTGACCCTAATGCATAAAGTGATTGAATTAATTGATAACTATCTCCAGATGGGTCAGCCCAAGGATTTAGAAAACTTGTAAGTCTATCTAATCTATAGCTTTGAGTAAATATCAATGCTAGCCCTGCAGCAATTCCAACTGGTACCAATGATAGCAAGTGACTGATTTTTGCTCCTCCAACCAAAATCATTATAAAAGCAACCATCATAATTATAGCTGTAATACTTAAATTCTTTTCCAGTAATACAAGAACTGCAAATACAGCTGCTATGCATAAATAAAGTATTGTTCCTTCTCCAAACTTCTTAATCTTATTTTTTCTTTTGTCAATAAGTAATGCTAAATAAAGAACTAATACATATTTTGCAAGTTCAGATGGTTGAAAAGATAATGGTCCTAACCTTATCCATCTTACAGCTCCATTTATATCAGCACCAGCAAATAAAACTATTATCAAAAGTGCTAGTGTAATTATTACTAACCAAGGAGTAAACTTTTTATAAATATGATAGTCTATAGACATGGTTATAGCCATACCTATTGTACCAACTATAACCCATGTAATTTCTTTAATAAAATAATAATCTGTATTATAAACATCCTTTTGATATAATGCATAATATGAGCTTGATGAATATACCATTACTACTCCAATAAACAGTAATAACAATAACGCACATAATAATGCATAATCTATGCTTTTCATATTTATTTTTTTCATTTTTCTTCGTTTAACTTTGCTCTTTGAATTTACATTATTAATTCTATTCATCTTGTCTCCTATTATCTATTCTTTTAAATCTAAAGAAACCTTAGTTCCTTTCTCAATAAGTTTTCCTTCTATAATACTTTGTCCATCAACTATTCCCATACCATTAGTTGAAAATTTCAAGTTCAAACTATTTAATATATTGCTAGCTTCTTCCAAAGTCTTTCCTTTTAAATTTGGCATTATAAGTTTATTGTTATCTATCTTATCATCTGCTAAATTCACACTAATAGTTGATCCTTCTTCTACTAATGAACCTGGATAAGGGTCCATATTGCTAACCTTTGAAGAAGAATTATTTATATTAATAGATAAATTATATTCTTCTAATATTTTTTTAGCTTCTGAAATACTTTTCCCTCTTATTTCAGGTACTACTACTGGGTCTTTTTCCGTATATTTTTCTTTATATACTTGAGAATCCATATAATTAAATAACTCAGTAAGTAGTGATTTTAATATTGGAGTAGTAACTGGTCCACCATAATATTGCCCTGCACTTGGCTCATTAACTTTTATATAAATAGTAATTTCAGGCTCTTCAACTGGATATAATGCTAAAACAGATGCTATATATTTATCTGATGAATAACCTCCATTAATAGAATCTATTGTTTGAGCAGTACCTGTTTTTCCCCCTACTCTTCTATCTTCTCCCATAAAGCTTCCAATAGGTTGTCCTTGGTTAATTGTTCTTTCTAGGTAATCTTTTAAAGTAGCTGTAGTATTTTCTGATACTATTCCTTTTTTTATTGTAGGTTCGAATATCTTATCAATTATTTTTGTTCCATTACTAGCTTCAGAAGTTATTTTTTTCATTATATGAGGTTGAATTAAGTCTCCTCCATTAGCAATAACATTAAAAGCTGTTAATAATTGAACGCTATTTACTGTATTAGTTTGTCCAAATGCAATAGTTGCTAAATCCATTTCACTCATATCACTAACTGACTTAACAATCCCTTCAGATTCTCCTGGTAAATCTATGTTAGTTAATTGTCCAAAACCGAATTTATCAATATATTCTTTTAGTTTTTCACTTCCAAGCCTTGCACCTAATTCCATAAAACCTACATTACAAGAATTCTGTAATATTTCAGGAAGAGTTTGTGTTCCATGACCTGATGTATTCCAACATTTTATTGTTGTAGAACCAAATTTTACTCCTCCACTACAATAAAATGTATCATTCTCATTAGCTAATCCTTCCTCTAACACTGCTGCCATAGTTATATTCTTAAAAGTTGAGCCAGGTTCAAAGGTATCACTAATTGCACTATCTCTAAACATATTTTGGAGTTTATCAAAATCATCTTCACCATCAAATTTTTCGTAATCTTCATAAGGAGTGTTTGGATTAAAATCAGGTTTATTTACCAGAGCTAATATTTCTCCATTATTTGGATTCATAACAATTATAGTAACCTCTTTAGCTTTATTATCTGTATATCCTTTTTCAGCTGCTTTTTCAGCCATTAGTTGTATATTTTCATCTATAGTTAACTCAATATTTTTCCCATCTACAGGACTTGAATATTTAACTGTTTGATAAGGTAAATCTTTTAAGCTTCCATCTATTTCAGATATCTTATATCCAGATATACCAGTAAGTTCATAATCATATTCTAATTCAACTCCATTTAATCCTATATTATCAGAGTTAACACTTCCAAGTACATGTGCTAAGAAATTATTATTAGGATAATATCGTTTTTGACTGATAGAAGTTACTACTCCATATATATTTAAAGCTTTAATTCTATCACAGGTTTCTTTATCTATTCCTTTCATTAAGGTGCTTGTCTTAATTTCAACTCCATCTTCACTAGAGGGATTTAACTTTTCCTTTACTTCCTCTATACTAAGTCCAGATGCTTCTGCTAATTTTTTTGCTACTTCCTCTTTTGTTGTCTTTTTCTCTTGAATATGCGTATCTATTGCTTCTAAATCTAAATCTACACTATAAACATCTATTGAAGTTGCAAGAATTGACCCATTTCTATCAACTATATCCCCTCTATTTGCTTTTACTATTACTTGAGAATTCCATTGTCCTTGAGCCATACTCTTATACTCTTTACTCTTATAAATCATAATATACGTTAGTTTACCAATTAAAAACATAAATATTAAGCAAACAATTATAGTTACATATAAAGCTCTTTCTCTATTATTTCTTTTTTTATTGTTATTTTTTCTTTTATTACCTTTAATACTTTTACTCATTCCAGACCCCCATGGTTGCAATTGTATTTTCATAAGTTTTATTATAACAAACATTAAATAATTATGTAAATTACTACATACTCTTTAAATTTAAAAAAGTAAAAGTGGAAGCCACCTTTACTCATTATCAAATAGACTTAAATATTCTTCATACCCCTCTTCTTTCATTTTTTCTTTAGGTATAAATTTAAGTGCAGCTGAATTTATACAGTATCTCAAGCCTCCTACTTCTTCTGGTCCATCACAAAAAACATGTCCCAAATGGGAGTTTGAAGATTTACTTCTCACCTCAGTCCTTACCATTCCATGACTTCTATCTATATTTTCACTTATAAGACTTCTATCAATTGGCTTGGAAAAAGCTGGCCAACCACAACCTGAATCAAACTTAGAATCTGATATAAATAATGGTTCTAAAGAAACAATATCTACATATATGCCTTCCTTAAAATTATCATAATATTCATTTAAGAAAGGTGGTTCAGTAGCATTTTCTTGAGTAACCTTATATTGTATTGTAGATAATCTATTTTTTAATTCATCCTTATTATATTTATTCATTTTTCATCCTCCATTTATTTATAATATTTATATACTTTTTTATTTATTCTTTGTAACAAATATTCTTTTAACTATAGTTTGTGGTGGGTTAGACTTTGTCATAGCTTCACTTACTCTCATATAAACCAAATCACCCTTTTGTAATTCTATATTATCTTTTTTGTCGTTAGAAGAATTCATAACTTTAGTTGTATCATCAATGATTCCTACTACCTTAATTTTATTTACTTCTTTATCTTTGATATATCCTTCAACAGTTATTCTAATAGATTTATTATCCTCACTTTTTTCAACAGCTAAGATCTCACCAATAACAATCGGACTTTTAGGATTTATTGATTTTTCTGGTTCTGATGCACCAATTAACGCAAGTGAAATAATCACCAGTGAACAAATTACTAATAATGATTTTCTAAATTTCATATTTAAACCTCCTTAATGTAAAATCATTATTAGTTTTATACAAATTAATATAAATATTCATTTTTTAGAAACATACAAATTATCTTTAATGTAAAATCTCCATAAAAAATCTTTAGCTTCTTCTGCATAATCAATACCTATTCGCTTGGTCTCAACTATCTCAAAGCTTTTATTTGGATTATGTTCTAAATACAAATCCCCAGATAAGTATAATTTTTTATAATTCTCATTTTTAGTTATATTTAATGCACTACATAACTTTGATGGACCATTAGTTAAATTTCTTTTTTGAGCATTACTTAATTCTTCATAATTTTTCTTAAATCTTACATTAGATATATAATCCAAATTATCTAATGGTTCAATAGCTCTTATTAAAACAGCTTCTGGCTCCTCCTTTTTATTAGTTACAATATTAAGACAATGATATAATCCATATATAAAGTATACATAAGCTATACCTCCTTCTTCAAAAAGAGGCTTTGTTCTTTCAGTCTTTTTGTAATTATAAGCATGACAAGCTTTATCTATTGCTCCAATATAACTTTCAGTTTCAACAATCATAGATTTAATCTTTTTTCCATTAACTTCTCTTATAAGAAAGTCACCTAATATATCCTTTGCAACATCTATTGCTCCCTTTTGATAAAAATCTTTATTAATTATCATATTTATTCTCCAAAAATCATATATATATATATTTATTATATATTATTTTTTATTCTTCTTTATTATTTATTCATTAATTTTTTAAATTTACTTATTATTTTATTCTTTATTGAAATAATAAGTAAGCTTCAATAACACTTTTAAGAGGATTTCTATCTTTAATAATCCATTTAGAAATGAAAGCAGAAAAAAATAGCAAAGATAAAGGAACTAATTAAGCTACTTTATCTTTGCTTTTGCTATTTTAAATTATTAAATGACTCTATAGTTTTATTACTATCTTTGTAATTTATATATATTTCAGTACTTATTGTGGAAATCTTTATATATGGTCCACTCTTACTTTGAATATATAACTTTACCCTATCCCCATTTTTCAATTTGAAATCGCCTTTCCTAATTGAACTACCATCACTATATCCATTAACTCTTAAAGCTGTTTCTGGAAGGGTATCTACTAATACTTATTCCTTAATGTCTTTTTTCTTAATGCTTGTTCCAAAATTGCCCTCAATTATAATAGATGTGTCTGTAACTCTTATTTCATTAGGTTCTTTTCCTGAAGAAAAAGTTATTAGCATTATTGCAAAGGTTATAAAGGCAATAACTACAATGAAAATATTTTCTGCAATGCTTTTTTTATTGTGATCAAACTTTTGAATATAAAATAAATATCCAAAAATTATAACTACTATCAAAAAAGCAAATATGAAAAAAGAAATTTCAAAATATTTTGTGATAATTGCTCCTAAAATAATTATTAAAGCAATTAAATAGCACATCCTAGCAATATGCTTACCCACCTCTTCTATATCAACATTACGTTTTTTATCTTTTGATAAGGTATTATATCCTGAGATTAACCAATAACACTTATATTTTTTTATTGCTAATCCAATTAATACAAATAACAAACTTATTAAAGAAAAAATAATTATTTCTATCAATCTTAATCACCATCTTAAAGGTTTTTCACTCGCTTTAATAAGGTTAATTATACCTCTTTTAAATAGTAATGTCAATATTTTAATAATATACTTCTTACCACTCTATTGTTAGGATATTAACCTCATCCTTAGTTAAAGATACCTTATATCCATGAAAAATTAACCAAGTTAAAAGTTCTTTTTGTATTTCCTCATTATCAGAAAGGAGAAGTGCAGAAATTTTATTTAAATTCATCTCCTTTGCATAGTTAATATTATCTATAATTTTTCTTTTTTGATTTACTATTAAATTATCAGACATAAATATTCCTCCTTTATATTTTATCCTATTCTTATACAAATAATATTATGTTAATTATTTTCTGGAAAATATTTATATTTAGCT
>NZ_JBNPON010000070.1:0-15086 GCF_050315195.1 Clostridium sp. SGI.024
TTATCTCCAAAGTCATCTGAATAAATAACTACATTACCTAATTTTACAGTTTCTTTACCTGAACCAACTAAAAGTGCTGTATATATTCTATTATAGTTGCCAACCTTAATATATCTAGATTGCATAATTCTTCCAGAGGATACAAATAATCTTGTCCAACTTTCATTTAAATTATATATTTTACTAGTTATATCTGTTGGGCTACTAAAGCTTTGACCTCCATTATCTGAAGTTATTTTAGCTACTTCAAGAGGATTAGTTCTATCAGCTATAATACTCTTATCTGTATTATGCCAAAATGCTTTGCTTCCTGCTGCAGCAAGTATTAAGACTTTATTTGAATCACGATCTGCTACTATAGCTGCATCACCATATCCATAAGTAGATGTGCTAAATCCAGTTGTTAGATTTGTTTGACTAGACCAATTAGCTCCGTTATCTGTTGAAGTCTTAACTAAAAGATCTATTTGATGGTTTCCTAAGTCACCAGCTCCGTTATATCTTAAGTCAGATACAGCTATTAATCTTCCATCATTTGCAGTTGCAATAGCTGGTATTCTATAAATATTACTTCTTGATGTAGTTTCCCATAGTGTTGTACTATTGAAAGGTCTTGCATATGAAGGATCTACTACTTCTTCTAATCTTAAAACTAGCGCATTAGTTTTATTATCTGTAAAACTTACATATGTACCATTTTCTCCATATCTTAAATATTTATTATTTACCTTTGATTTAAGATAATATCCATTTGTTGCTTTTTCAAATACAAATAGTCCCTTATTAGGTGCATTAGTAGTTTTATCTGAAAGTAAGTAAGTTATATTATTGGATGTTGTACTATCTCCTATAAAATAGTAACCTCTTCCTACATTTTTAACATAAAAGCTTCCATCTGTTTGTACATCAAATTTCCAAACAAAATTTTTATTTCCTGATGCATAAGTTGTTTTTCTTATCCAACCATTATTTACGCCACCATCATCAAATAATGCAGTAGTATCAGTAGAGTTATACATAATATAATTTTTTGATGAATCAATACTTTCTGCTCCTGGTGTCTCTTCTATTTTCCAAATACCAGCCTTACTTGCATTATCTGTATAAGTTACATAAAATCTATCTATTCCATAAGTTAAATACTTATTATTTACTGTAGATTTTATACGATATCCACCTGTAGCTTTTTCTAGCTCATATAAGCCCTTAGTTTGTAAATCATTTGCTACACCTGTAACTACATAGTCTAAATACTGAGATTTATCAGCAGTTTTAGATTTACCAGTAAGATATGAATTATTCGTGACATCCTTTACATAAAACTTATCGCCACTTTTCTCAAACTTCCAATTAAACTTTTTATTAAAATCTAAATATTTATCTTGCTTTATCCATCCATCATTTACTCCGCCACTATTATACAATGCAACCTTCTCATTTTCAGCATGAATAATATAAGTTTTTGATTCATCAATAGCAGTTACATCATCTATTGCTGCTGCATTGACCTTTGAAAAACCAAGTGTAGTAATTAAAAATGTAAGTAACAATAACGACACAATTTTCTGAAAATTAATTTTGTTCATAAAAAAATCCCCCTTTAGTCAAATACAATCTGTTAATCTATACATTTATAAAAATAATTTTACATTAAAATGCAAATCAAATGAACTTTTTAGGGTTTATTTAATTAGGATTAATCTACTGAAAATACTTTTTGTATTTAATAAAATAAGTAAATGTAACAATTTATTT
This sequence comes from Clostridium sp. SGI.024, assembly GCF_050315195.1. Lineage (NCBI taxonomy): Bacteria > Bacillati > Bacillota > Clostridia > Eubacteriales > Clostridiaceae > Clostridium > Clostridium sp. SGI.024. The sequence continues at coordinate 1,756 of NZ_JBNPON010000070.1, forward strand.
AAACGTTTTCTTAATTGTTAAATTTATACCTTTCATATTTTCTTATTTTTATAAATAATTATCCTAACAAATTAATTATTTATATTTAAGCAACATAAGCATTATTATATTTTGATTTTCTCCTTTCCTTATAAATCAATCCTTAAATAATATTTTATAATAGAAAAATGTCGCTTTTTTTAATTATAATCCTTATTAAATCGAATTTCAACAATTTTATGAATGTTTGTCAAATTTTTTTAACTAATCTTTTAATCTGTTATTAGTAAGCATTAAAAACATTATTAAAAACAAAATTCTTATAATAAATTTAATGCGTATGATATTAAATTTGCTTCAAATGAGTCTGGGGTAGGTAGAGTCGGAAGTAGTGAAGTTGATAGCTACTTTAAAATTAAATTTTTAATGATATTTATTGATTTTTTGATGTTTATCTTAAATTTCTAATTACAACGTGTCGATTTTTTTACAGTTATGTATAAAAGTACATTTATTATATATAAAAAACTTTAGTGGAGACTTCATAAAACGACAAAAAAAACAATTAAGAGATGATAAAATATTTTTAGAAGAGTTAAGCAGTAACATAGTTGATGCTTATCAGGGCTTTGCAAAAAGTGTTATTAATTTAAATGTAGCAGAAAGTCATACTTTAAGAGCATCAATTCTTGAGCAATTAGGTAGAGCAGAGGAAGTGAAAATGAATTGATAGATCATATGATTATTATGAAGTATCAATATGAAATGCCTTTATAGACAAGAAAATTAAGATCTATATATAATTTAGCTTGAAAAATTTTTCAATAGTATTGTGATTTATACTAAATTTAAAATTATATTTAATTTAGAAATAAAAAAGTAACTATATTATACAAATAATATTTAATTCATGTAAATATATATAATTCTAAATTGAAAAAATTTTGTAATTAGTTTCATAAAACGACAAAAAATGTATTTAAGTTATGTTAAAATATATAAAAAAATATTATATTTATTTTTTTTAATAAATAATAATTATAAATAAATCATAAAATTTGAAAATTTATATATAAATATTCAATGAAAAATATGCATATAATATATTCTATATAGTTGACAACCATAATTATTATAAAAATACATTTTATATAAGTAAATGGAGAGGTTAAAATGTGCTTTTTAACTGCATGGAATACAGATGTTGGAGTAAGAAAAAAAAATAATCAAGATGGATTATTAATAAAAACTGCACAATCCACAACTGGTAATGTTGGAATGTTTGTAGTTTGTGATGGTATGGGAGGACTTTCTTTAGGTGAATTAGCAAGTTCTTCTTTAATTGTTAGGATATCAACTTGGTTTGAAAAAAAGTTACCTGAAATTTTATTGTTAAATGATAGAGATAATAAAATAAAGGAGAGTTTTAAGAAAGAAATTATTGATGCTAATAAAAGCCTTGAAGTCTATGGAAAAGAAAATGGACTTAAAATTGGAACAACCATTTGTGCTTTACTTATTATTGGAGAAAAATATTATATTTTCCATGTAGGTGATAGTAGGATTTATAAAATTAATACTGAAGTAAAGCAAATGACTGAAGATCAAACCTTTGTTAATAGAGAAATGAAATTAGGAAGAATGAGTGAAGAAGAAGCAAAAGTTCATCCTAAAAAGCATATGCTAATAGAATGTGTTGGTGTAACACCTAGCATAAATATATTAGTTTATGAAGGAGAAGTAAAAAAAGATGATGTTTTTATCATTTCATCGGATGGATTTTATAGCAAGATAAAAGAAGCAGAGTTTTTAACAGAATTTAGTCCAAGTAATATGGAAAGTGAAGATGATATTAGTAATACTTTGAAAAAACTAACTGAATTAGTTAAAGGAAGAAATGAAAAAGATAATATATCAGTTATAGCTATAAAGATAAAGTAATTTTCACTACCAATAAAATATGAGGTGATAAAATGTTAAATGTTCATATAGAAGAAATAATATACATGACTATAATATATTTATTTATTATACAAATTTTAAGATTGTTTATTTTATCAAGAATAAAAAGTAAAAATGCAAAAATACAAAATAAGAAAAATTTATACATAAATGATAATTGTGCTACTAAACCAATTAATGAAAAAAGTTGTAGGCTAGAAGATATTACTGAGGAAATTTCAAAGGATAATTTATATGACAACTTTAAGATTGAGAAAAGTATATTAGTTATACATTCTAATGTAACTATCTAATGTACTACTAAAATGCAAGGGGGAGCAAGGAAGTGTCAATAAGTAATAATTTAGAAAAAAAAATAATAAATAATGGTAGTGATAGGTTTATTCAACTAACTTTACAAAATGAAAAAATTCAAGATTTTGAAATTGGATTTCTTAATAGTGTTGATGAAGATGGATTAATAGGTGTTGAAAAAACAATATTCGATAACATAGTAAATTTAAAGTATTGTATTACAGGATTAATTACTATTGAGCAATACTTCAAAAATATAGAAAATACTAAGGAAAATATGGTTAAGATTTTTACATCAATATCTGAAGTTATATCTAAATCAAGTTTTTTAACAAGTAATAAATTTATTGTTGAAAGTGATATGATTTTTATTAATCCTGAAAGCTTAAAAGTAAATCTTATATATTTACCAACAATAAGTGAATACACAACAAATATTAGTAAAGACTTTAAAGTTATGGTAGCAGATGTAATAAGTAAGATTTTAGATGAGGGTAATATAAAAGAAGGTAGTGCAGATTTTGTAATAGCAATAAATAAAAAGACTCAAGAAGATGAAGTAACTATTGCTGATTTTATTGAATATGCAAAAAAGCAATCTGAAATAAAGGTTTTAAATACTCAAATTAATAATCAAAATGCAAGACAAATGGCTAATACAAATAATAATTCTGCTACAGCATTTGGACAAAGTTATTCTAAACCAGTGCAGCAAAATGTATTAAAAGAAAAACCTGTTTCAACTATGAATCCAGACAAAGCACAAAATTCATATATAAGTGCTAATAGCATTAATCCAAAAGAAACAGAAACATTGAGTGCACAAAACACTAGAAGTAATACAAAGAGAAATAGAGGGAAAAATATTCAGCCAGAAGAGCCTGAAGTTAAAGAAATATTAAGATATAAAACATCAAGAATATTGACTACCATTGTTTTACAGCCTATATTTATTGGATTAGTATTAGCATTATTTTTAATAGATGGAGTTGGAGTTGTACAAGTTATGGGAGGAGGCTTATTAATATTAGCCTTAGATGGAATTATTGTAAAAAGTTTATTAGATCCAAGCAAAAAGGAAAAAGTTAAAGTTACAGTAGCTCAAAAATCTAATAAAAAATATGAAAAAGGAAAAAATGCTGAAGGTAATAAAACTGATACAGGAAGTAATATTAAATCAAACAATAAAAATACAGTAGTAGAAAATCAAATAGTAGAAAGACAACCAATTGTATTTGAAGAAGAAACAACAATGATAGACACACCACAAGTATTTGAAGAAGAAACAACTCTTATATCAACACAACCGTATTTAGAAATAAATAATGGAAGTAGAGCAGGAAGAGAAGAGATAACTTCAGATAATTATATAATAGGCAGAAATGCAGGACTAAGAACTTGGATATCAGGTAGTGGAGTAAGTAGAGAGCATGCAGCAATAATTAATAGGGGAAGCAATTATATAATAAGAGATTTAAATTCTAAAAATGGTACAAAGGTAAATGGAATCAAATTAGTTGGAAATCAAGATGTTCCATTAAATGATGGTGATGTTATAGAAATACCAAGTTTAACTATAACATTTATAATTTAAGAATAGGGGGACTCAATTTAATGAAAAGACTTACTCTTATGTTATTAGATTATGATGATGCGTATTTAAGCCGATTAAATGATTATATTTCAAATATGTATAAGGGAAGATTTGAAATTAGTTGTTTTACTAGTAAAGATATTTTACTAGATCAAATTAAAGATTTAAGAAATAAAGATATATTAATAGTAAATGAAGAATTCTATGATGAATCCTTAGAATCTTTAGGTATAAAAGTTATTTTGCAATTAGTTGAAGAAGATATTGATACTACTAATGAAAGCAAATTAATTCATAAGTATAAAGATATTAATAATATAAATGAAAAAATTATAAATTTATATAAAGAAAGTAATTCAGAAGATTTAGTAAGAATAAATTCAAATAATGCAGAAACAAGAATAGTTTCAATATATTCTCCTGTTGGAGGAAGTGGAAAAAGTTCTTTAGCAGCAGGTATTAGTATAGCATTATCTGAATTAGGTAAAGAAGTTTTTTATCTGAATTTAGAAGATATACAAAGTACAAGCCTTTATTTCGAATCTAGACAATTTACAAGTTTGTCAGATGTAATATTTGAAATAAAAGATAGGGCAGATAATTATGTACAAAAGCTAGTAGCAGGGATAGGAATTGATGAAGAGACAGAAGTGTCATTTTTAAATCCAACAGAGAATATTTTAGATATAGAAGATATGAATGAAGAAGACATAAGATGGCTACTAGAAGGTATAGTTAAGACAGAAAAATATCACTATATAATTATTGATATGGGATCAAAATTTAACTCCCTTTATAACTTAGTTTTAAATTCTTCTAACTATATAATTACACCATTATTAAATAATGAAATATCAAGAATTAAGTTAGAAAAGTATGTTTCAGATATTAATAACTTAGAAAAGTATTTCTTTATTTATAACAATGTAGATAATTTCAGTGAATGTAGTAATCTTGAGTGTTTAACTTTATTAAATTCAGAAATAAGTCTAGTAATTAAGGAAGATAAGAGAATGAGAATGGGCTATGGCATAGATGCTATTAATGTTCCAAGCTTTAGAGAAGCTATAAATATAATCATAAATAAATTAGGATTATAAGGAGGAAGAGATATTGGATCAGGGAGTAGAACAGGAAATTATTGATAGCCTTAAAAAAATACTTCAAAGTGATAATTATGTTCAGAAGGACTTAAGTGATGATGAAATCAAAGAAGTAATAAAAGAAAAGCTATCAGCATGTATTAATGAAAAATCTTTAAGAATAAGTGTAGGTCAAAAAAAGAATATATTAGATAAGGTCTTTAACTCTGTTAAGAGACTAGATATACTTCAACCATTAATAGAAAACAAAGAAATATCAGAAATAATGATTAATGGTTGTGATGATGTATTTATTGAAAAGAATGGTAAAGTTATAAGGTTAGATGTTAAATTTGAAAATAAACAAATATTAGAAAATATAGTTCAAAAGATTGTATCCACAGTAAATAGAGAAGTAAATGAAAAAACACCAATTGTAGATGCAAGATTAAAAGATGGATCCAGAGTTAATGTGGTATTACCACCTATAGCGTTAAATGGCCCAATTGTAACTATAAGAAAATTCCCAGATACTCCATTTACTATAGAAAAGATGATAGAAATAGGAAGTATTACACAAGAAGTAGCAGACTTTCTACATAAGCTTGTAATTGCTAAATACAATATTTTTATAAGTGGTGGAACAGGTTCGGGTAAAACGACATTTCTTAATGCTTTATCAAATTATATACCAAAGGATGAAAGAATTATAACCATAGAAGATTCAGCAGAATTACAAATTAAGAATGTAGAAAATATAGTTAGATTAGAAACAAGAAATAAAAATACAGAAGGCACTGGGGAAATAACAATAAGGGATTTAATAAAAAGTTCCCTAAGAATGAGACCAGATAGAATAGTTGTAGGGGAAGTAAGAGGAGCAGAAGCTTTAGACATGCTTCAAGCTATGAATACAGGACATGATGGCTCCTTATCTACTGGACATGCTAACTCAGCTATAGATATGTTATCTAGATTAGAAACAATGGTACTAACAGGTGTTGATTTTCCAATATCAGCAATAAGAAAACAAATAGCATCTGCAATAGATATAATAGTTCAAATTGGAAGATTAAGAGATAAAACCAGAAAAGTATTAGAAATAAATGAAGTATTAGGAATAGAAAATGGTGAAATAGTACTTAATCCATTGTATCAATTAGTAGAAGAAGAAGGATCAACAGATAAGAGGGTTATTGCTTCATTAAAGAGAACAGAAAATAAGTTTCATAGTATTGATAAGTTAAAAATGAAGGGTATCTATAATGGGGAATAGGAGAGCAAAATGAATACAAAGTTAATAATCATAATAATGCTAGTTATTATTATAATTACTGCTATAGTAGTAACATTTATATTACTTAGAAATAGAAAATCTTACATTGTAGTTGATGAAGAGATTAATGAAACATTAAATGAAGAAAAAGTAGATATAAAAGCTAGTAAAACAAAGAAGAAAAAGAAAGATAAAAAAATTGAAGCAGTAAATAAAAACGGGTTAGTAAATTATAATTGCTACAGTATGAATAAAAAAGAAAAGATACAATGGGCATTAGTTGGAATGGCAGTATTATTTGTAGCAGCATACATTTTTTATCAAGATATAATATGGGCATTAGTATTTTCTTTAATAGGTTTAATGTTTCCTAAAGTAAAAGTAAAGGACATTATTAATAAAAGAAAAAAGAAGCTATTAATGCAGTTTAAAGAGGCTTTATACGTTATTTCAACATCACTAAGTGCTGGTAAGTCCATAGAAAATGCTTTTTCTGATGCAAAGATAGATTTAGAAACTGTATTTGATTTTGGAGAAGAAAGTTACATTATAGATGAGCTGACTTATATAAATAGAAGACTACAAATGAATCAAACTATTGAAGAAGCATTAGAGGATTTTGCAGAAAGAAGTGGTCTTGAAGATATAAAAACTTTCGCAAATGTATTTAACACTTGTAAATTAACAGGTGGTAACTTAATTAGTGTTATAGAAATGACTTCTAGAACAATTGGAGAAAAAATCACTATAAAACAAGATATTGAAACATTAATATCTGGTAAAAAGTTTGAAGCTAATATATTAGGGGTAATACCTTTTGGAATAGTTTTATTTATAAAAATATCAGCACCAACTTTTTTAAGCTCACTATATACTTTGCCAGGTAGATTATTATCTACTGGAGCATTGTTAGTAATTGCAATATCAATATTGTGGGGCAGAAAAATTATGAATATTGAGGTGTAACATAATGGCAGGAATACCGTTTATTATTACAGTTATTATAACGTTAATATTACTTTTATATAGTAAAAAAAATTCAGAATATGTAGAAGAAGTAAAGGGATTAAGCAAGCAACAATATCCTTTTAAAGATATTATGATAATTGGTCTTCTAATTACAGATAAAATTGGAGTTGATAAGTTAAGAGAAAAAAGCCAAGCTTTATATCAAAAGATGTTGGCTATATATGGATTAGAAGTAGCAGCAAATTTTAGACTTCATATTGCTAATAAGTTTGTCTTATCCATACTTGCTATAAATGCAATATACTTTGTGGTATTGGCAAATGGAAGTTTAAGTTTATTTATGATATTAGTTGGTCCAGTAGCAGCTGTTGTTACATATTTTTTAGCAGATTCCTTACAAGAAGAACAGTTTAAAAAGAGGACTAAGCAAATAAAATATGATTTCCCTGAATTTTTAACAAAGTTAGTTTTATTATTAAATGCAGGCTTAACTTTAGAAAGAGCTTGGGGAAAGATTTTAGAAGATACTTCTAAAGAGCAATTAGGCTCACCATTATTTCTTGAAATGGAGAAAACATATAAGGATCTTAAGAATAGCAATAATAAAACTGAAAGTTTAAATAAATTATCAAGAAGATGTAAGGTTCAAGAAATTAGTAAATTTACATCTATAGTGTTACAGAATATGAGCAAGGGCTCAAGTGATATGGTTTTTATGTTAAAACAACTTTCTGATGAATGTTGGTTAGAAAGAAAGTTAAGTGCTAAACAAAAAGGAGAGGAAGCATCATCAAAATTATTATTTCCAATGATGCTTATGCTAGTTACAGTTTTAGCAATAGTATTAGTGCCAGCAATGATGCAGATGTTATCTGCAATTTAAAAATATAAATTAATTTTTAGGAGGTATTTAATAATGAACTTAATTAAAAATTTTTTCAAGGAAGAAGAAGGGATTGCAACTCTAGAGGTAGTTTTAATTGCTGTAATACTACTAGGGTTAATAATATTATTCAAGGATTGGATAGTACAATTCTTCAAGAGTATAATAGCCAAAATAAGTGGAGATGGTAACAAGATATTAGAACCAATCGAAGGTAATTAATATTTAATTTGTAGCTGTCGTATAATTTTAAATTTATAAATAGAATATATATTTAATTTTTGCGACAGCTCTCAAAAATATTAATAAAAATGGAGAATATTATGAGAAAATCAAGAGGTGTATTAACACTAGAAGCAGCATTAGTATTGCCGATTGTTATATGGACTATGTTTTTAATGATATTTCTATCTTTGTTTATTTATACAAGACTATATATAGCTATTAGTGTAAATCATGCAGCATCAATTGCAACAGCTTACTGGTATGATAGCAATAGTGAATTATACACTGTAGAGAATAATTATAATAGTGTAATTGCAAATGCATTAGGAACAATAGGATCTAAACAAGTAAAAATAGATAATTTAAAAAAGAAGATAGAGAATAGAATAGATACCGCGCCTATGAATATTGTAAGTAAAGATGTTACAGTAGAGGCAAAAAGCTATTTAATATATAACAAACTACTGATAAAGGTTGAATGTACTTATGAATTACCTTTAGGAGGATTATTTGATTTATTAGGATTAACAGAAGATGGTAAATTAAAAGATAAATTTAGTAAGGAGATAAAATTCTCAAGTACAGAAGAAAATATGAGGTTAATAGCTTATTTAAGTGATAAAGTAGCTCAACTTTATGGTAATTCTAAAATTAAGAGTGAAATTAATGGTAAGTTAGATGAAGTAATAAACTTCCTTAATAAAGCAGCTGGAAATGGAGGTGAAGATAGCAGTGAGGGATAAAAATGAAAAAGGTGTAATTACTGTATTCTTAGCCTTAGTATTTGGACTGTTACTTACATTTTTAATTAACCTAGTTAATGTAACAATGGTAAATTCAGCGAAAAATCAAATGATTATTGCAAGTGATGCTGCTATAACATCTGCTTTAGCAGGATATGATAGAGACTTATTTAGTGATTATGGATTACTTTCCTTTGAAGAAAATTCTGATATGATAACTGCGTTAAATAAGATATTTATGGAAAACTTAAATGGTAATGCAGGCTTAAATGGAATGTTTAACTATGATGATACTGAGAATGAGTTATCAGCAGTAACTGGTGGAAATATATTTGAAGATAATCAATTAATGAAAAAGCAAATGATATATGCAATGAAGTATCAAGGAACAGAAAACTTATTATTAGGTGTATTTGATAAAATAAAAGAATTTACAAATTCTAAAGAAGTAATTGAAGAAAGTGAAAAATTACAAGAAGTTGATGAAAAAGTAGGAGATATAGAAGAAGAGATAGAAAAAATGCAAAAAGCTAAACGCGATGCAGCAAGTATAATAGTTGAGTTAGCAAAAAATAATAACTATGAGATTTTAGGTCAAGGAAATATTGGATATATATACAACATAGAAGATATAAAATCATTTTATCCAGGTAATGATACTATAGCAGCATCTTATGATGCTATGGAAATAGGAAGTTACAATCCTAGAGCAAATTTACCAAGAATGTATTCATACGCATATACAATATTAATTTTGGAAATGTATAAGGACTACTTATCAATTTTAGTAGAGGAACAAAATGCACAAGGTAATACTAATTTTGGAGAAAGTATAAATGTATATCAAATAGACCAACTAATTAAAGAATTAGAAAGCAGAATTAGTGATGAAAAGGATAATTTAGTTAATAGATTAGGTTACTATATTGATGATTTAATAGATGGAAAAAATAAAGTAGAAGACTTAATTAATACTTATGATAGATCAGTTCAGCCTATTTTAGATTCTTATAAGGAAATTGCAAATAACTCTCAAAATGCAGATATAAAGAAGAATGCAGAAGATAGTTATAATTCTTATAATATATTGCTAAGTGAACAAAACTTAGAGAATGTAAAGAATGATTTTACAAAGGTTATAGATAAGTATAATTATGTAGTTAATAATCTAGATCAATTAGTTAATAATTTATTAAAAATTAAAACTGATTATTCAGGCTTAATATCTACAGATTGGGTAAGAAATAATAAGGATAATAGTGTATTTGAAGAAATGGATATGGTAATAGGTAAAAGATTTAATTGGCCGCCGGATGTAGAAAATTTTGTTCAAATTATATGTAATAATAAAAAGTTTAGAGAACTATCAAAAGAAACAAATATTTTAGAAATTCAATTAACAACTATAGAAAAAGAATTCAACATAAATGATTCTACAAAAACGGATAAACCTGAACCTGAATCTGATAAATTTAAAGAGTTTTTTAAGATGTTTAAAAAATTTAAAGAAGAAAAAAGTAAAATTAATATTGTAGGGAAATCAGAAAAAAGTATTACTCCAGTAAATCCAGTAAATACAAATGATGAAGCAAATAATAATGGAGGCACTAAATTATCAGAACAAATAAATAAAGTAGAGTCTGAATATAATTTAGATTTATCAACATCAATTATTAATTCTGGAGCAGGCTTTTTAGATAAGCTATATTTAGTTGAATATATAATGACTAATTTTAAAGATAGAAGCTCTGAGTTTAGTAATCCAGACTATAGTAGAATACCAGAAATGAGAAAATCTCCAGAAACTAAGTTAGATTATGAAATAGAAACAATTATATCACAAAAATATAATGATAAAGATAGTAGTACAACGCTAGTAGATGATTTTTTCGCTATGAGAATGGCATTAAACACTATAAGTTTAATGACTAAACAAGAAGAATTAAAAACATTTATAATAAATATTTCTGGTTTAATATCAACAGCGACAGGAGGATTTATACCAGCACCAGTAGCAAGAGTTATATTAACTTTAGGTTGGGCTGCTGTAGAAAGTAGTTATGACATAATAGATATTTTTAATGGATATTCTACTCCAGTAATTAAGGAGACTTTTGAGGAATGGGTTACTGATTTTGGCTTAGATAAAAATGATTTTAGATTTAATTTGGATGGGGCAATGAGTGAAATGAGTAATAAGAACTTTGTAACATCTAAGAAAGGTGGAGAAGCTTACAATAAACAAGATGGTTCATTATCATTAAATTATACTGATATGATGAGGTTTAAATTGTTAATTATTGATAGTAATAAGATTATAGATGGTAGTCAAAATCTTATTATAGAAAATAAAGCTCTAAGAGAAAAATATATTAATTATAAAAGTAATATGGAAATAAGTGTAGATAAATCAAAACTAAATATATTATTTAATACTGACGTATTTTCATCAAATGAAGGACATAAATTCAATAGTTTTAGTTTTAAAAAAGGATATAATTAGGGAGGAAAAAACATGAAAAAAACATTAATTGCATTAATAATTTTAACTTTAAGTTTTGCAGTAGTAGGATGTACGTCTGATAAGGAAGAAACTACAAGTAATAGTAAAGAAGTCGTAACACAAGAAGAATCTAAGGAAGAAAAGAAAAGAAATAGTGATGAAATGTATGAATTATATACATCTAAGCTAGAAGAGGTAGAAAAATTCTTTAAAGAAAATAATATTGATTTTAAAGAAGATCAAAGTAATAAGAATAAAAAATATGATGGTACAGTATCAATTAGTTATGAAAATAGTGATGATAATGCTAAGTATTCAATAGCAGGATATGGGATTGCTTTTGAAAGTGATGGAGAAATATCATTTATAACAGCTAGATTAGCAGTGAATGTAAATGATGAAGAAATGAAAAATAAGGAATTTAAATTTGAGGAAACAGAATTTTATAAATTCAAAAATATTTTAATACCAGAAATTAAAAATGCTGATGAAATTAATGAGAAGGTAAATTCTACTTATAAAAAGTTAACTTCTACAGATAAAATAGAAATTAAAAATGGAAATATTAATGAGAGCTTTTTATTGGGCGATAATACATTAGTTTATGACATTATAATTACTCCATAATAAATTATAGTAGAATTTATTATGGATTTTAAGTGAGATTAAATAAATTAAAATACAAACAATTGAAAGCATATAAATGCAGTTAATGATTAAATTATTTATATGAAAAGAAAAGTAATAGGTATGCTTTCAATTGATATCTTTTATTGAATATATATAAAGTTACACAATAGAAAACTATTTTAATTACATAAAGTATAAATAAAATCAATTTGTGTAATTAAAATAATTTTTATCAAGGTAAAATAGATCTTAAAAATTCAATTTTATAGGGGATAGATAATAGGGGGACAAGAATGAAAAAGAGATTAATCGCATTAATAATTTTAACTTTAAGTTTAGGGATAGTAGGGTGTGCATCTGATAAAGATGAAACTACAAGTAATAGTAAAGAAGTCGTAACTCAAGAAGAATCTAAGGAAGAAAAGAAAAGAAGTAGTGATGAAATGTATGAATTATATGCTTCAAAGTTAGACGAAGTAGAAAAGCTATTTAAAGAAAATAATATAGATTTTAAAGTGAAAAATGATAAAAAAAATACAAAATATGATGAGAAAGTTTCTATTGCATATGAGAATGGTGATAATAATAATATAGGAGAATTTTCACTTGCTGGATACGGGTTAACTTTTGAAAAAAATGGTGACATAATGTATGTATCAGCAGATATGAAAGTGAATGTAAGTGATGATGAGATGAAAGCTAAAGAATTTAAATTTGAAGATACAGAATTTTATAAATTAAAAAATATTTTAATACCAGAATTAGATAATTTAGATGAAATTAATGAGAAGGTTAATAAAGCCTATAAAAATTTAACATCTTTAGAATCAGTAAAGATAGAAAGTGAAAATATAGAAGAGCGTATATTAATAGGTGATAATAGTATAGTTTATACTGTAATAATTAATCCATAAGATATTAAAAATAAATTATAAGATAAGTATAAACAGGTTTAAGTTATCAAAATACAAGCAATTGAAAGCATATAAATAAAGCAATAATTAAGATATTTATATTAAAAGAAAAGTAATACATATGTTTTCAATTGTAATCTTTTATTGAATAAATATAAAGTTACATAATAGAAAACTATTTTAATTATATAAAGTATAAATAAAATCAATTTGTGTAATTAAAATAATTTTCATGAAGATAAATAGATTATAAAAATTCAATTTTGTAGGGGATAGA
>NZ_JBNPON010000071.1:0-14874 GCF_050315195.1 Clostridium sp. SGI.024
TCTGGATCAACTACTATAAGTCTTCTATGTCCAAGCATAACATTATTAGAAATATACATACCTTCTGCATTAGGCCCTCTATTTACTAAAGTATCAGTCATATCTTTTAGTATTTTATTTTCTTCTTTTATATTCTTTTTAAAATTTACAAATCCTGTTATTCCACACATATTATCCTTCCTTTTTTTGTTGCCTATATTTATAGTTATATGAATATGTTTTGACAATCGTGATATAAAAATACTCAAAGGAAGTAATTTATAAAAGGTTATTTATATGCATAAACCTTTAAAATTCTTAAATAATAAAAAATGCAATCAAAAGCTCTGAAAGCCTTATGATTACATTTTTTATTATTTATATATATGACTTTTTTATTGCTTAAGTATAAATTTTTCTATAGCCTTTGCTACTCCATCATCTTCATTACTTTTAGTAATATAATTTGCTACTTCTTTTACTTCATCAAAAGCATTTTCCATAGCTATACCTAAACCAGCGTATTCAATCATATGAATATCATTGCCTGCATCTCCAAAAGTCATAACTTCTTCTTTACTTAAACTTAAGTGTTGAGCCAATAATTCAACTCCTACACCTTTATTAACTTTTTTATTTAAGAATTCTAAGAAGTAAGGAGTACTTCTAACTACTGTATATTTTTCATAAACTTCTTTAGGAAGTTTGTTCATAGCTACTTCTAATACTTCAGGTTCGTCAATCATCATAATTTTTATCATAACTTCATCATCGCAAATATTATCTATATTCATTTCGTTTATTTTTATATTATTAATTTCAGCCTCTACTTCAGTGTATTTACTATTTTTAGGAGTTATTAATCCATATTTTTCTGAAAAAGCATGAATGTTAACTCCAAATTCATCACTTAATCTTCTTAAATAATGTAAATCTGAACCTTTTAATGCTACTTTTGCTACAGCTTCTTTACTCTTTGTTTTTTGTATTAATGCACCATTATAGCTTAATACATAATCATTATCCTTATACATATCTAATTCTTCTAAATATCTTGAAACACCTTCTATTGGTCTTCCTGTTGCTAAAACTACTGTTACACCCTTTTCTCTTGCTGATTGAATGGCATTTTTAGTTCTTTCTGATATAGTTTTATCTTCTTTAAGTAAGGTACCATCCATATCAATAGCTACTAATTTATACATCATAATCCTCCAATATATATAAAATTCTCTTTGATTATAGCATAAATTTATATATAAATGTTTTTATTATATCTATTTATCAAATTTAATATATTCCTTTAAGATTTTATTAAATCCATCATTTCTTAAAGCACTAAATATAACTCCCGTAACTTCATAACTTGATGTAATAAGAGAGTCTTTTCTTATACTTTTTATAATTTTTTCAATATCTGCAGCTAATATTCTTAAATCAGATGAATTTAAAAATGAACCACTGTCCTTTGCCGCATTTTCTATACTGGTTTTAATCTTATTAATATTAAACTCTTCTATTCTACCATCTTTTTTAATTATTTTCATATAAATCACTCCCCTTTTTATTATTAGACATAAACATTTATTTTATTAACATATCAATAAAATTTATTTATATGGAGGCTTAAACCACTTATATTATTAATATTCTTATTTATTTTATAAATACTAACTATTTCTCTTACTTTAATTATACAAATATAGTAATTATTACTCAAGGGGATTAAATATGTATTAAATTTACTAAATTGTAGCTATTTTTCTTATAATAATAAAATACTCCCTTTATAACTACAGTATTATTATATACTGTTTACTATAAAGAGAGCATATCATATCTTTATTACTTTTTTATTTTATTTTTCATTTTATTTCTATTTTAAGAATTTCTTCTTTGCTAAGCTTAGTATATTTCATTATTTTCTCTATAGGTTCTTTATCTTTTAACATTTCTCTAGCAACATCAATTGCCTTTTCTTCACTACCTTTTTCCTCTAAATATTTTTCTCTTATTTCATCAATACTCATTTTCATAATACCTCCTGTACTATCTTTAATTTCTTTAAACCTTTCAGATAAGCTATCGTCTTGTATTAAAAATAAATATTCTAAAAAATACACTAATGCTTTTCTTTGATCTATTGTTTTTACTTTATTATAATTTACTAATTCATTAAATAATTCTACCTTTGCTAAGAATATCTCATTATCATTTGCAACTGTAGACAATAATTTTTTAGCTATTTTAAAAACTAATTTTAAGGGATTTTCATTATTTATACTATCTAACTCTAACGTTTCTACATCAATAGTTCTAAAATTATAAATTATAATCTCATCATGTAAATCAGGAAGATTGTAAACAAATCTTTTATCTTTACCAGCTGCTCCTTTATATGTATATATTGCTGATCCAACTATATCTGAAATATCATTATATTTATATCTGAATTTATCCCAAATTCTATAAAAATATCTAAACATTCTCTCAGAAAATACATTTTCATTACTACTATAACTTTGTACCTCTACATGAATAAATAATATCTTACTTTCATTATCCTTCATTTTAACTTTTATAATTTTATCTGATATTATTTTTTCAGCTTCTTCCTTGCTAAAAATCTCTTTTTGAATTTCTAATAATTCATTATCTAAAACTTCACTTTTAATATCCCAATTTATTTTCGTATATATTTCTGGAAATAAAAGTTCTACAATCTCCTTTTCAAAAGCTTCCAATATAGTTTTCCAAGCCGCATCATAATCATGCTTTTATCTTAACCTCCAACGGTAATTTTCTTTTGTTTAATTTATTACCATTATTATATTAAATTATTCATATTATCTCAACGCCAAAACTACATTTATCAAATAATTAAAGTATGACTATAAGATAAGATATAAAAAATAAAATACTCCCTTTATAGTTACAGCCTTATTATTTACTGTTTTCTATAAAGAGAGCATATCATATCTTTATTACTTTATTTTTTAGCTTTGCTTAGCTTAGCTATTTTACCTTTTACTTTTATTTCTTTGTACTTCTTTAATAAGGCATTACCTTTTCCATTTAAGATATCTACAAAGGAAAATCCATCTTGAACATCAATAATTCCAATATCATCTCCAGTTATTCCTTCTAAGTTGCTTAAAGCTCCTAGGATATCTACATTTCTTATTTTCTTCTTCTTTCCTGCACTTATATGAAGTTTAGTTACTTCATTATGTACTATTTTTTTATTTGAAGTATTATTTCCATAGTTATTCTTTTGATCTTCAAAGAAATTCTTTCTTCCTGAAACTACTTCTTCATATGATGGAAGATTTACTTCTTCTATGTTATATCCTATATATTCTTCTATATCATTTAAAAATCTTTTTTCACCAGTAGTAGTTAAGGTTATAGCTAAGCCATGCTTTTCACCTCTACCACTTCTTCCTATTCTATGAACATAGCTTTCCTTTTCCATAGGAACTTCATAATTAAATACATTTGTTATATGATTTATATGAATTCCTCTTGCAGCAATATCAGTAGCTACTAAAACTTTAAAATCTTTATTTTTAAAGTTTTCCATAACCTTTAATCTTAGCTTTTGATCCATATCTCCATGTAATTCATCTACTTTTATCTTTTCTTTTCTTAAAGAAGAAGTTAATTTTTTTACGGAATCCTTAGTATTACAGAACACTATAGCACTTTCATCAGAATAAGCATAAAGAAGTTTTAATAAAGCTTTGTATTTATCTTCTCTACTTGAAATAATGAATTTTTCACTTATCTTTTCTCTATTAAAAACCTTAGACTTTATATTTAAAACCTTTGGTTCTCTCATATATTTTAAGTATAAGCCTTCAATTTCACTTGGAATTGTTGCTGAAAAAAGAGCAGTATTTTTATTCTTAGGTAGCTTGTTTAATATATCAGAAATTTGATCTATGAAGCCCATATTAAGCATTTTATCAGCTTCATCTATAATTACATATTCTATTTTAGTTGTATCTAAATTTCCTCTTTCTATATGATCTATTACTCTTCCTGGAGTTCCACAAACTATATGAATTCTTTGCTTTAACTCTCTAATTTGATCATTAAAAGGTTGCTTACCAAAAATAGCTGCACATCTTATTTTTTTAAGTCTACCTATATTTGATATATCTTCTTTAACTTGCATTGCTAATTCTCTTGTTGGAACTAAAACTAATGCCTTAATTACATTTTCTTCTTCATTAATAAGTTCACAAAGTGGAATTCCAAAGCTTGCAGTTTTTCCACTACCTGTTTGAGATTTTACAACTATATCATTTCTATTTAATATTTCTGGAATAACTTCCTTTTGTACTTCTGATGGGGTTTCAAAGCCTAAATTACTTAAAGCCTTTAATATTTCTTCTCTTAACCCAATATCTTCAAATTTATCTATTTTCATTAATTTACCTCTTTCTATAACACATTGAATAACTTTATTTATTTTACTCTAGTATTATGTTATATACAAGTAAATCCTAATTCATTCAATTTAATTATCATATTATATTTTCACTTCTAAACTATTTAGTTCTTCTCTTAATTTTTCTGAATCCTTAAATAAAATTCCCTTTATCCCTATACTATTAGCAGCATCTACATTAACTTTTGTATCATCTATAAAGATAGTTTCACTTGGATTTAATTTATATCTATCTAAAACAAGCTTATATATGTCTTCTTCTGGCTTAATTAACTTTTCTTCATAAGATACTACCCCACCATCAAAAAGTTCAAAAAAGCTATTTTTCTTTGTTA
This sequence comes from Clostridium sp. SGI.024, assembly GCF_050315195.1. Lineage (NCBI taxonomy): Bacteria > Bacillati > Bacillota > Clostridia > Eubacteriales > Clostridiaceae > Clostridium > Clostridium sp. SGI.024. The sequence continues at coordinate 4,771 of NZ_JBNPON010000071.1, forward strand.
CTTCTGCAAAAGCTAATTGATGAAAATTTGATAAATAATATATTTTATAACCATTTTTCTTTAGGGACATTAATATATTAATACTTTCTTCTATAGGCTTTAATATATCATACCAACTTTCAAAAGCTAAATTAATTTCTTTTATATATGTACTATTTCTACTTATTATATTATTGATTGCTTCTTTTTCAGTTATAGTACCTCTATCTAGCATTATCCATTCTTCACTAGTAAAAACAGCTTTAAAAACATCTTCTAATTTATCATCTGAAATTTTGTTTTTTAAATAATCTCTTGGATTAAAATCTAATAAAACATTTCCTAAATCAAAAATTATATTCTTATACATAAATCTCCTCCATAGTAAATTAAATAAAATAATATCCAAAAGCATATCCAGCATACATAAGAACTGAGTTCCAAATTGCTATACCTATAATTGAGTAAACTGAAAATTTTATTATATTCATTCTAAACATTCCTGCAACAACTGGTATTAATGTTCTAACAGCAGGTATTAACCTTGTTATTAATACGCCCTTATCTCCGTAATTCTCCATATATAAACATACTTTATCTATAGATTTTCTTGATTTAGGAAACTTATTATATATTTTCGTTAAAATAGGTTGCCCAAACCAATATGCTATTAAGTAAAGTACATAGCTAGCTAATTCACCAGCCACTATTGATATTCCAAGAGCTAAGAAAAAGTTAACTCCTGATTTTGCTACAGCCATACCTATTGCTGGCATTATTATAGCTGCACCCAAGCCTGGAAAATTTAAATATTCCAGAAAAATTATTAAAAATACAAATATTAAGCCATATCTAGCAAAATATTCTACTACTATTTGTATACTATCCATTTTATCTACACCCCATGTCATATAATAATGAATAATAGTTTACCCCTTATTTCTTAATATACACTTAATAAAATATATAAAGTTTCTTAAAATTTCTTAAATTAATTTACTATAAGCTTTATACCATTAAATATTCTACAAGTAATTTTATAGTGTTTTCCAATGCTTCGTAATGAGTTCTTTCCATACCATGTGATGCATGAACTCCTGGTCCTATAAGAGCTCCTCTTATATCATTTCCACCTCTAAGTGCAGCTCCAACATCTGATCCATACATAGGATAAATATCTACTGCATAGCTAATATTATTTTCTTTGGCTAAATTAATTAAAGTTGTTACCATATTATAGTCAAATGGCCCTGTTGAATCCTTAGCACATATTGAAACATCATACTCTGTACAGCTTAAATCATCTCCTATACATCCCATATCTACAGCTATCATTTCAGTTATATCTTGAGGAATATAAGATGAACCATGACCTACTTCTTCATAGGTAGAAATAAATATTTTTGTTGTATATTTAGGAGTTATTTTTTCTCTATTAAATACCTCCATTAGACCCATTAATGCTGATACACTACCCTTATCATCTATAAATCTTGATTTTATAAATCCACTGTCTGTAATAGTAGTCTTTGGATCAATAAATATAAAATCACCTGGACATATTCCTAAGTCTTCTACATCCTTCTTAGATAAAACTTTTTCATCTATTCTAACTTCCATATTATCTGGATCACGCTTTTTATCTTTACTATCAGGATAAACATGAACTGAAGGACTTGTACTTAAAAATGTTCCAGTATATATTTTCCCTTCTCTTGTCCTTATTTTACAGTACTCACTATCCATAGTAGCTGGTATTGGTCCACCTAATAATGTGAACTTCAAAGTTCCACTATTAGTTATTGATCTAACCATGGCTCCTAAGGTATCTACATGCGCTGATAAACCTATTACTTTTTCATTACTTTCTCCAGGAATAGTAATGATTCCACAACCTTTTCTAGTAGTTTCAAATTTATAATTAAAACTCTTAGCAATATCTTCAATAATTTTCATAATATCAAAACAAAATCCTGTAGGACTGTCAAATTCTAATATTTTTTTTGCTGTATTTAGCACATAATCTTTATTTACATTGTATTTCATAGATGTAAAACTCCTTTCATCTCATCTATCTTATCTTAAAATAGTTACATATTATTTACTATATTTTACTACATTTACTTATATACATTCCATAATATTTAATAATAAACATAATAAAAAGTGAGCTATATAACCAATCACTTAATTATATAGCTCTAATCTAATTTTTATATTCTATACTTCTATTTATTTTATAAAACCTAATATATCTAATACTTCCTTTGCTATTTCTCTTTCCTTGCCCTTATATGGATATGAATGAATATGAATAGCTGGATTAAAGTTAAGTTCTATTATTGCATAATTAGAATTTTCATCACTATAATCTTCTAGCATCATATCTACTCCACAGAAATTTGCTCCTACTGCCTTAGCTGATTCTACTGCAATATCCTTAAATCTTTGTGGAATTAAATCTGTATAATCTATGCTATCTCCACCTGTACTTATATTAGAATTTTCTCTCAAATATACAATTTCATCTTTTTCTGGTACATAATCAAAGTCTTTTCCTAAGTGGTTTAAGAATAGTTTTGCATTATTATCTAAATTTATCTTTTCTAAAGGTGTTTTATAGCCCTTTCCTCTAAGAGAACTTTTATTTTTTTCCTCTACTAATTCTCTAATATTACTTTCTCCATCACCTATAACATTAGCTGGAACTCTATGCAGAATACCTGGAACCTTATCACCAATTACTAAGAACCTGTATTCCTTCCCCTTAATAAATTCTTCAACTAACACAGTATTATCATGTTCAAAGGCTAATTTAAAGGCTTCCTCTATTTCTTCTAACTTAGGTCCTTCTTTAAATATAGAAATTCCAAGTCCAAAGTTAGTTGATTTTGGCTTTATAACAATAGCCTTATTTATATATTTATGAGCCTTTTTTATAGCTTCATCTAAGCTAAAAAATTCATCTCCCTTAGGTACTTTTATATTATTATCTTCTAATACTTTCTTAGTTACTACCTTATTTTCCATCATTAAAACTGTTACATAATTATCTTTTGAGGTTTTAGTGGCTTGTTTTACATATTCTATATGGTTATCCTTTTTTAAAGAAATAAAGTTATCAGCTCTGTCAATTACATCAACCTTAATTCCTCTTTTTATAGCTTCTTTCATTAATATTTGAGTTGAAAGCTCTAAATCCTCAAAGCCTTCTAGTTTAAATCTATTTTTATATGCATCTTCTTTATACTCTTTAGCTAATCTTAAATGACTTTCTAAAAATCCTTCTTCTTTAACCATTTCAGATATTCTATATGCATATGTTAATTTAGGATTTTCGATTTTTTCTATCATAGAATTAATTATATCTTCTTTTCCTAAAGATAATTTTGCATTCATTTCCTTCATTTCACTTAATATATCTAAAGCCCAATTATTTTTAGTTATTGTTTCTCCATCTCTATATAAAACTACATCCATTTGTCCATACATTGCTATTATATTTTGATTATTTTGTGCTTCTTCTTGCCATTTTTCATATGAGCTTTCATCTTTTATAAGGAAATAAATAGTAAGTAAATTAATAAAATTTAAGTCCTCAAGAGAAATTCCAGCTTTACTAAAAGGATTAATATCTATACTTCTCATTTCAACATAATTAATCCCATCTTCTAAAAGCGATTCTAAAAATCTATTGTTATCCTTAGCTTTTAACCTAATTTGTGTATAAAGTTCTTTATGACTATCTATTAATTTATCTTCAATAAACTTATATACACTTTCAACATATTCTTGTACTGAATTATAATTTGGATATAAATCTATAGTATTTTTATAGCCACACTCACTATTTCTATAAGATACTGCTCCTCTATTGCTAAATCCATCTTTAGATATCTTATCTAAAGCAATTACGCACTTTTCACCAAAGGTTTCATGCATAGCTGTAGTTCCACCTAAAAGATAAATTAAAAGCCATCTATATCTTAAATAATTTCTAACCACCTTTAAATAAATAGAGTCTCTGAAATTCCTATAAGATTCACCTTTATTCATTTTTTCATATAAGTCTTTAATTAGTTCTTCATTAAAAGAAAAATTATAGTGAATTCCTGAAATTAATTGTTTCTTTCCACCATATTTTTTTAATAATTTTTTTCTATAATCACTTGCAACTTCACCACTTTCGCACTTACCATAATCCGCTATTGGAATTAAATCATCTTCTGGAATGCTACAAGGCATTGATTGTGGCCATAGATATTCATCCTTCAATTCTAAAACAGTAATATCATAAAGTGAATTAACAAAGCTATATAACTCTTCTAATGTATTTACTGTTGGAGTTATAAGCTCTATCTGACTTTCAGAAAAATCTGTTGTTATATATGGATGTGAAATTTTACACTCAAAAACCTCAGGGTGCTTAGTTAAAGCTAATTTTCCATTCTTATCTACTCTTAATGTTTCACGTTCTAATCCAAAATTCCCCTTTAATAATTCTTCTCTATAATTAAGCGATTGAATCACATCTAACATTTTTATACACCTTCCATATTTTCAATTTATATATTAAATAAGCTACTATTCCTTTTAAAATGCTGGAAATTGAAATCCCTAGCCATATTCCATTAACCCCATAAAACCTAGTTAATATAAGTGCTAATGGTATTCTAAGAATAGTAAATATTATACTAATAAATGCTGGTATTTTAGGAACTCCAAAGCCTGTAAAAACACCATTAGATATCATCTCTATAGTAGCAAAAATTTGAGAATACCCGATTATTTTTACATAATCATTTGCAATTATTATAGTATCACTATCTCGAATAAATAATTTTACTAATATTTCTGGAGTAAAAATAAATATTAAGCTTACAAATAATGCATATATAATTCCAATACCTATAGCTGTATTATACCCCTTATTTATTCTATCATATTTTTTTGCTCCAAAATTCTGACCTACAAAGCCTGCAATAGCTCCATTAAGTCCACCTACTACCATATAGACTACTGATTCTATTTGTAATCCAATTTTTTGGGCTGCAATAGCATCTGCACCAAAGCTTCCTACTATCCTAGCTAATAATATATTAACCACTGTAAATAAAATTCTTTGTAATGACATAGGAAGTCCCAAAATTGTTATTTCTTTAAGATTAATATAATTTAATCCATTTTTAAAGTCAAAATTATATATATTTAGAGATTTTTTAATAAAAAGTATAAACATCACTGCATTGGCTATTAATGTTCCAAGAGCAGCCCCAGTAACTCCAAGCTTTAAAGCATATATCATAATTGGATCTAAAATCAAATTAATAATTACACCTATTGCACTTATATTTAAGGCTGATTTATTTATTCCAAAACTATTAAATATCCTAATAAACAAGGTATTAAAGAACGAAAAAAACAATATTGGTGCATTGATGGCCAAATAAATATATGCTTCTCTTTCAACTATAGGATTTCTTATATTTAAAAATTCTATAAAATTTCTTCCAAAAAATATTAATATTAAGGAATATATTCCTCCAACAATTGCATTTAGTATAACTCCTGATGATATATATTCATCAACAGCTTTATTATCTTTTCTCCCAATGGAGTGAGCTACCTTTATTCCTGTTCCAATTACTACAAAAGCATTAATAGAGTAACCAAGTCCAATAAAAAAGCTAGATGAACCTATGCTTGCAACTGCATTACTACCTAAGCCTCCAACCCATAACATGTCTACTAGATTATATGTGAATTGCAATAATGAGCTTCCCATTATAGGTAATGCTAAGGCAACTAAAACCTTAAGTACATTCCCCTTAGTTAAATCAACTTTATCCATAATCTTCTCACTTTCAAGTTATTCTTTCTTATCTATACAATTGGAACTACATATACATTTTTCATCACTTGTTAAAATACTATTTATAAATCTCATAAGCTTATGACACAATTCTGTGTCTAAACTATAATATATCCATGTTCCTTCTTTTCTACACTTTACTATACCTGAATCCATTAATACCTTCATATGATGTGATAATGTAGGTTGAGTAAAATGAAAGTTTTCTAAAATTATGCAAGCACATTTTTCACCAGAAGATAGCATATCTACTATCTTTAGTCTATTTATTTCACTTAGTGCTTTTAGTATTTTTATATTATCATCGTAATTTTTATTCATTAGATCCTCCTTGCATAGATATTTATCTATATATTAATGATTAATAGATAATCATCTATATATAACCATATTTAAATATAGATGATTATCTATATTTAGTCAACAAATATATTTAAAATTTACTTTTTTAAGTTTATAATGCTTAATATATGTATTACTAATATATATTATATGCTATTTTAAAAAAATTATTTACTAGTATATATGCTTATAATAGTATAAAAGCATATATAATTATAAAATTTAAACTCCAAGTAACTATTTAAGCTTCACTTGGAGTTTATTTTATCACTTTAAATTTTAAATTACTATTGGTTAACTCTTTTTCTCTTAATAAACAAGGATTTTATTCCTCTTTTTATAACTTGTCCAAATGTAATAGAACGAACTAAACGATTTGACTCAATATATTCATTAATTGCACGTAATGTCTTTTTATTATCTCTTGTAGAAAATGAGAAGTGCCCATTTTGTTTTGTAAATATTGCAAAGCGACTAATCCACTTTCCACCAAACATAACAGAAGCTGCAATATAATCAACTTCCTCCCATGGAATCTGAATATAATCTCCTACATTTCTATCATTATAAAATTCAAATGCTTTATCACCAATCATAACTTTTCCATAACTTGCAATTCCTAAGTAAGATGTCCCTGGAATTGTTAAATCAACTTTTGTATTTAATGATTGTACCATGGTTCTCCTCCATATATAAAAATTCAGGGCTGTCGCACAATGTAAAATGAATAATGAAAAATGTAAAATTAAAGAAGAAACTCCCTTAGGAGTTTCTAAAATATATATCTTTTTAGTAATTCCTTTGGAATTACATCAATAATTCTACATTTTACATTCTACATTTTTAATTTAGGAGCTGTTGCGACAGCTCCTTTATTAAATTGTGCAACAGCACAATTTATATTACATTAATCCAACAACTCTTGCAATAATACCAACAATAAATAATGCAATAATAATTACTATAGGTGATACTTTTTTCTTTAATAACCAGCAACATAATAATGTTAATAATACAGCTGCTAATCCAGGAATTAATGAATCTAAGTTTTGTTGTAAAGTTGTTACTTTTTCAATATTTAAACCATTAGCTCCTAAAGAACTATATTGTGTTAAAGCTTCTTTAATTCCTTCTGCTCCAGAAGATAAATTTTCCCAATCAATATAAGCACCTTCAGATTGTGTAACTCTAGATACAACAGGTGTGAAACTAATACTTACCCAACGTTGTACTAAGGCTCCAATGATAAACATACCAAGGATAGATGCTCCTTGTGTGATTTTTCCTAATAAACCACCTGATAAATCTTTTGTAATAGTTGTTCCAACTTTATAACCAAATTCTTGAGTATACCAAATAAATGCGAAACGTATAATGTTCCATACAAAAAAGAATAATAACGGTCCAATAATACTTCCTGATAATGCTAGTGAAGCTCCTAAAGCTCCTAATATAGGACGAATAGTAAACCAGAATACTGGATCTCCCACACCAGCTAATGGTCCCATCATACCTACTTTAACCCCTTGTATTGCTGCATCTTCAACAACAGCACCATTTGCACGCTCTTCTTCAAGTGCTAATGTAACCCCCATAACTGGTGCAGATACATAAGGATGTGTATTATAGAATTCTAAGTGACGCTTTAAAGCAGCGATTTGCTCTTCTTTTTCTGGATATAATTTCTTTATAGCTGGAATAATTGAATAACACCAACCACCATTTTGCATACGTTCATAGTTCCAAGAACCTTGAAGGAACTGATGACGCCAAGCTACTGAAAAACGATCCTTTTTAGATAATTGAACTTTATTTGCCATTTTCTAATCCTCCTTCAAGATTTTAATAATCATTTAAGATGTCGCCTAGAGGATCTCCTGATCCAGATCCATTACTAGAAGAACCAGCAGATTCTTTTAATCCTAAATAAACTAATGCTAAACTTACACCAATTACACCTAATGAAATAAGTGTTAATTGACTGATTGCTGCTAAACAGAAACCAATTGCAAAGAAAGGCCAAACTTCTTTTGTAGCCATCATGTTAATAACCATTGCATAACCTACGGCAGCAACCATTCCACCACCTACAGCCATACCACCTGATAACCAAGCTGGCATTGCATTTAATGCATTTGTTACAATTTCTGGACGTACAATACATAATGCAAGAGCAGGGATAGCAATACGAATACCTTGTAAACCTATAGCTAGTATATGCCACATTTCTATTTTTCTAATATTTCCTTTTTCAGCTGCAGCATCCATAAAGTGAACCATAGGAATTGCAATTGTACGACAAATCATAGTTAAGAATAAACCTGCTACTGAAAGAGGAATTGCAATTGCAATTGAAGTGTTGATTGCATTTGCAACACTTGTATTTCCACCTTTTAATCCAAGAACCATAATAATTGCTGATGCTACTGAAGCTAAAGCAGCATCTGGTGCAACAGCTGCACCAACATTAGCCCAACCAAGAGCTATCATTTGAAGTGATCCACCTAAAATAATACCTTCTGTTAAGTGTCCACTAACTAATCCGATTAATGTACATGCCACTAGTGGTTGATGAAATTGGAATTCATCTAAAATCCCTTCCATACCCGCTAAGAAGGCAATTATTATAATTAATACGATAGTAATTACTGACATATTAATTTCCTCCCATTTTTATGCTAATTCTTTCTTTGCTTTTTTCAAAATTTCATTTATATTTTCTGGAGAATCAGATGGTACTTTACGTACATCAATTTCTACTCCTAAAGCTAATAATTTTTCAAATGTCTTAACATCATCTTTATCCATAGAAACAGCTTTTGTTAAAGCTACTTTTCCTAATGAATGAGCCATTGAACCTAAATTCAATTTTTTAATTTGTACTCCACCTTCAATTGCACGTAATGCATCTTGAGGTGTTTCAAATAATAACATTGCCTTTGTATCACCAAAACGTGTATCTTTATCAACCTTACACATTTTATCTATTGGCACAACGTTAGCCTTAACCCCTGGAGGTGCAGCTTGTTCTATCATGTTTTTTCTTAAATCATCATTAGCAACTGAATCTGATACGGCAATAATACGATTTGGTTGAACAGCTTTTGTCCATGCTGTTGCTACCTGACCATGTAATAAACGTGTATCAATACGTGCTAAAACATATTTTATTTTACCATCTCCAATAACTGTTCCTTCTGGAATAGCTCCTTGAGATTGACTTTTTGTTACAACTGGTGTTTTTTCTTCTGCTGGCTCTAAAGATTCCGGCTTAATTCTTATTCCTTCTTTAGCACTTCCAGAAATATGTGTTGCAATTTCATGTGCAGTTTCCATAGAGAAACGAGAAGCAAAAGCTTCAACTAACATAGGCAAATTTAATCCTGTAACAATTGCCCATTTATCTTCATGACCATTAATCAATGCACTTGCTTGATTAAAAGGTGTTCCACCCCATAGATCAATTAAAAATAGCACTTCATCTTTATTATCAAATGAAGCAATTGCTTCCTCCATTTTTGCTTTGATATTTTCTGGACTATCACTTGGCATTAATGTACAAGCCTTTACATTTTCTTGCTCGCCTAAAATCATTTGACCAGATTGTAAAATACCACTAGCAAATTCGCCATGACTAGCTATTACTATTCCTACCATTTTTTCTCCCCCTATTTAAATTTTAGTTTAAACCTCACTCTATTTTAATGCGCATTATTAGAATACATTAGCTTATTCACAGATACCCTGAAAACATTTTAATGTAATTATTATTAAGAATTAAACTATTAAGATTATAACTTACATTTTTCTTTAATGTCAAACTTTTTTACATAATTTTAACACTATTGTAACTCTATTTTTATACTATTTTTCAACAATTTAAATTAAAAAAACTACCTATTACAACTTTA
>NZ_JBNPON010000072.1:0-14819 GCF_050315195.1 Clostridium sp. SGI.024
AATAGAAATATAGGGGATAGATTATGAAAAGAAAAATTGTAATACCATTAGTCTTAGTATTAGTAGCTGTTTTAGGGATAGTAGTCTTTCAAACAAGAAATATTTCAAGAAAAGAAATGCTCATTTTCACTCCAACCAAAGGAGAAAAGATTACAGTTATTAAAGAAAAGGATGACAAACTGCAATATAGTGTTTACTCATATGGTGGTGATGTCGAAATAGATTTAAAAGGAGAAACACTATCTTTATCTAAGGCACTTAATGAAAATAAGATAACAATGGATGAAATTTTAGATGAGGTAATATCTGATGTGAAAAAGGGAGTGGCTGATGCAACAACTATTAAAGATGGAGGCAGCCAAATATATGAATATAAGAAATACACTATTGTAAAATTTCACAGCTTAGATGGAAATAATGATTTTTATATTGGAAGCTCAAATTTTGATATTAATGAGCTATATAAAAATGTTAAATAACATTTGAAGAAATATATATGGTTTATTTCACAACAAATTATGTGGTAATTAAGCAATAGCTATATATTTAGAGAAATATAATTTTGGAATTTCCTATAATATATATACAGTATTTAATGTATTTCCTAATTATAATAATATTAGCGAGACCTAAAAAAGAATTAGAATTTGTTTCTAAAAATTAATCAAATAAGGAGAATGAAATGGTTTTATTAGTTATAGATACACAAAGGTTAATAACAAATGAAAAACTATATAACTTTCATACATTTGTATCTAATGTTAAAGAAATAATAAATAAGGCTAGGGAAAATAACACTGAAGTAATATATATTAGACATGATGATGGAATTGGAAGTGAATTAACAAAAGGAACTGAAGGATTTGAAATATATGAAGAATTTCAACCATTAATAGGAGAAAAAATATTTGATAAGAAGTTTAATAGTGCTTTTAAGGGGACAGGCTTATTAGAGTATTTAAAAATCAAAGGTGAAAAAGAAATAATAATTGTAGGTCTTCAAACAGATTATTGCATAGATGCTACTATAAAATGTGGATTTGAACATGGATTTAATATTTTAGTTCCAGCATATGCAAATACAACTGTAGATAATGAATTTATGACAGCAGAAGAAAACTATAAATATCATAATGAATTTATGTGGAATGGACGATATGGACAATGTATTTCAATAGAGGAAACAATTAAAAGAATTAGGATTTAAAATCATGTTATATTACTCACAGAAAAATATAAAGTTAAAAAGGAGAATAATAAATGGAGATAAAAATAATAAATAAGAATTTTTCAATTTGTAAAGTAGAGGATCTTTCAGAAGTAAACTATTCAGATGAATTTTGTTTTATTGGAAAGACAGATGAAGAATTATCAGTAGTATGCAGTACAAATTTGGTGCCTAAAAATGTAATTGAATGTGATAATGGATGGAAAGCATTTAGAATAGAAGGGATATTAGATTTTTCTCTTATTGGTATATTATCAAAAATATCAACTTTATTAGCAGAGAATAAAATCGGAATATTTGCAGTATCTACATATAATACAGATTATATTTTAACTAAGGAAGAAAACTTTGAAAAATCAATAAAAGTTCTTGAGAAAAATGGATATATAATAAAAAGGTTCTAGAAAGTAATAAAACTTAAGAAGTAAATTAAGTAAACATGAAATTAATCTTAATACACATGTTTAATAAATATTTCTTAAGGATTTATTACAGGACCTTTATAGGAACCATATAATTTCACTGATTTGATATCTCCAGGTTGAATTTCAGGGACTACAGCAATTTTACAAGTTTCATTAATAGGTAAAATATTGGAGTTCAAGGAATTATTATAAACATTAGATACATAGTAATAATCCTTTTGCCCAGTGACAGTCCTTGTTACTTCAACTTCTATAATTATATTATATACTGAATAAGGAGCCACATTCCCAGTAACATCAACATCTACAATAGTACCAGGATCAGGACTAGGAGTAGGAGGAGTTGGTGGTGGATAATAATTATTACAACAAACTTCTTTGCAAATCTTAGTTAATATTTCTTCAAGTTCTCTCTTGCATATTTTAATACATTCTTCATCGCAATTTTTATCATTATCAGGTCTACAGAGTTTTTTATTATATTTTTTGGGACTAAGGTGCTCATAGTGAACTTTGATAAAAGGTATAAGGTAAGTATCATCATTTTTTACTGACCCAAAATTTACAATAGTACCTTTACTCCTTCCATAAATAATAACACCTTTATTACTTGGCCTATTTTTTATCCAAGCAGAAACCATATTAGTGACATTTATTGTAACAGCAACTTTAGAGGTTAGTGGGTAAAAATTTATTGTGGAATAGTGATCATAATTTGGAGCATTATTGTATGTTGTATGTGTGCTGAAGTAATCTATGAGAGGACTTATTGATAATTTTTGTTAAATATTATTTAAAAAATGATCTATTTTAAAAAGTACAAGTTCAGCACTATATATAACAATATTAGAAGGTATAGATGAAACATCAAAAAATAAATAACTATAGTAATTATTTTTATTATCCAATCCTATTGTTATTGTGCCTTCATTTAAGCTTTTATCTGGATATTTATTTGTAACAGTAATACTCTTTACTGCTGGAATAATTATGTTTGCCATTTTGTCACCTCACAATAGAGACATATATTAAAAAGTGAGTTTCAATGACTTGTTAATTATACTAGGTTTAATTGAAACTCACTTCAAAATTGTTTATACTTTACTTTCTTTATATGAGTTAAAGGATAGTAAAGTGCCAGTAGTTTACTTAGAACAAGGAAGTGAATTCCTTTTTGGTGATTATGGTGATCTATCATCTAAACATCCCTATAGAGAAGAACTATTAAAAATTTATAGCTGCAAATTTAACTTAGCTAGCGTATCAGAAACCATGCGTAAAGTTTTAAAAGCAAGATTTAATAGAGAATCATATATAATACCTAATTTTATAGATACCAATTTATACTATCCTGAATCTCATGAGTTTACTAGCTCTATACTATTAGTAGGAAATCCTGGACTTAAATTTAAAGATTTTAATACAGCAATTCAAACATTACAAAAGGTTTGGAATATGGGGTATAGGTTTAGCGTAAATTGGATATGCCAAGTAACTCCTCAAATAAAAGGCATTGATTTTCCAATTAATTTTATAGAAAAACCATCTCAAAAACACATTACAACTAAAGAGGCTATAATGTGTTCTTTTTATTTTAATATTTTACTATTATCATAGGGGAAATCCCTTATCTAAAGATTATTTCTTATAGATAAATTACTTTGAATCATAATTTAATTTGTCAATATAAAAAGTTATGATACTACAATCCAAATAATTATAAGAGAGTTTTAGCTATATATTAAATCATGAATAATAAATTTATTATAAATAATACTAATTATGTAGATTAATTAATAAATTTAAAAAATTAATATAGGAGTGTAAATATGGAAAATAATATGGATTTAGGATATCCGATGTTTTGTTATCAATGTGAACAAACAGCTGGTAGTAAGGGTTGCACCAAGATGGGGGTATGTGGGAAAACGTCTGAAATAGCAAATCTTCAAGATCTTTTAATTTTTCAATTAAAGGGAATAAGCTGTTATGGAAAAGAAATGATTGAAAGAGGAGAAAAGGTAAGCAAATCAATTATAAGTTTTATTGAAAATTCTTTGTTTACCACCCTTACAAATGTAAATTTTGATGCTGAAGTTCATGTTGAATTGCTTAAAGAATCACAAAGAATAAAAGATGAATTAAAAAGAAAAGTTGGTAAAATAAAAAATAATACAGCTCATGTTACATACACTTTAAGTGATACTAAAGCAGAAATGCTTAAGGATTCTGTAATTGCAGGAATAATGTATGATCAAGAGCTAGATCCTGATATTCGTTCCTTAAGGCAAACCATAGTTTATGGACTTAAAGGTATAAGTGCTTATGGGCATCAAGCAAGATACTTAGGATATTATGACGATGAAGTTGATAACTTTTATATAAGAGCATTAGAAGCTGTATGTGATGATAGTCTTACTGTAGAAGATTTAATAAGGTGGACTATGAGAACTGGTGAAATGAGTATAGCTGTAATGAAAAAATTAGATGAAGCTAATACCACAGAATTTGAAAATCCTTCTCCACATAAAGTAAATGTACATACTAAAAAAGGACCTTTTATTATAGTTTCAGGACATGACTTAAAAGACTTAGAAATGTTACTTGAGCAAACAGAAGGAAAAGGAATCAATATCTATACTCATGGTGAAATGATACCTTCACATGGATATCCTAGACTAAAAAAATATAAACATTTGGTAGGAAACTATGGTAGTGCATGGCAAAATCAACAAAAAGAATTTGATGGAATACCAGGTTGTATATTAATGACAACAAATTGTCTTATGAAGCCTAGAGAAACCTATAAAGATAGAATCTTTAGTACCAATGTAGTTGGCTGGGATGGGGTAAAATTCATTCCTAAAAATAAAGATGGAAGAAAGGATTTTAGTGAAATAATAAATAAAGCTCTTGAATTAGGTGGTTTTACAGAAGATGAAGAACCACATGAAATTTTAGTAGGCTTTGGTCATCATGCAACCTTAAGCAATGCTGAAACTATTGTAAATGCAGTTAAAGGTGGAGAAATAAGACACTTCTTTGTTGTAGGTGGCTGTGATGGTGCAAGACCAGGAAGAAATTATTATACTGATTTTGCAAAGATGGTTCCAGAAGATTGCATTATTCTTACATTAGCATGTGGAAAATATAGATTCAATAAATTGGAATTTGGAGAAGTAGCAGGGCTTCCAAGATTATTAGATGTTGGTCAATGTAATGATACATATTCAGCTGTAAGGATTGCAACTGCTCTTGCAGATGCCTTTGGTACAGATGTTAATGGTTTACCATTATCTATAATGCTCTCTTGGTACGAACAAAAGGCAGTTGCTGATCTTTTAGCATTGTTAAGCCTTGGTGTTAAAGGAATATATTTAGGCCCTACACTTCCTGCATTTATAAGCCCTAATGTTCTTCAATACTTAGTTGATACATTTGATTTAAGATCAATAAGCAATCCAGATGATGACTTAAAATCATGTTTAAAACAAAGTATATAATATTAAAAATTATATTTTAATATAGACTATTTCTAGCCTGCAACATTCTCTAGTTGTTAGTATTAATAGTTATTTATGTTTTAAATTAAAATTTTTTACAATTTTTGTTGACTATTTTTTGTATAAAATATATAATATTTTTGTAAAGGAAATAGCAAATATTTGATATTAAGGAGGTTTTTAGTATGTTTGATATTGTTCCTTGGAGAAAAAATAATTCACTACAAAGAAAGGGAGATGACTTTGAAAACATGGTAAATAGTTTCTTTAATGATGACTTCTTTAGTTCATTAGGAGTATTAAAGAATAATTTCTCTGTAGACTTAAAAGAAGATGATAATGATTATATTATCGAAGCTGATTTACCTGGAGTTGACAAAAAAGACATAGAAATAAGCTATAAAAATGGTTATTTAAATATTGCAGCAAAGAGAAATAATCATGTAGAAGAAAAGAAAGATAATTACGTAAGACAAGAAAGAAGCTATGGAGAATTTAAGAGAAGCTTCTATATAGATAATGTTGAAGAAGAAAAAATTAATGCAAACTTCGATAATGGGGTTCTTAAAGTAACTTTACCAAAGTTAAATAAAGAAACTCATGAAACTAGAAAAATAGAAATTAAGTAAAAGATAAACTATAAGTAATAACTAAAAAAGTTCTATGAAATATGATTATTTTATAGAACTTTTTTGATTAAAGTAAGATATTTTCATCTAATGGAAGTGAGAATTATATTCTGAATATTTTGTGCTTTCTATCTTTTTTGATATAATTAAAATATATTTAAGTATGATAGTGTAAAGTTTCGTATTTAGGAGGTAGTAATATGAATATAGATAGTAAGATAAAAATGAATACTGGAAATGGAATTTATCAATTGGGTTTAGGTGTTTGGAGAAGTGGAGCTGAAACAAAAGAAGCAGTTCTTGCTGCATTAAAAGCTGGTTATAGACATATAGATACAGCAGCTATTTATGGAAATGAAGAAGCTGTTGGTGAAGCCATAAAAGAAAGTGGAATTCCAAGGGAAGAATTGTTTGTAACTACAAAGCTATGGAATCAAGATATGAGAGATCATAAGGTAATGGAAGCTTTTGAAACTAGTTTAAAGAAACTTAATTTAGACTATGTAGATTTATACTTAATACATTGGCCAGTTAAGAATGAATATATACCATCATATAAAATTATGGAAGAGATTTACAAGAGTGGAAGAGCTAAAGCCATAGGCGTTTCAAATTTTAAAACACATCATCTACAAGATTTATTAGATAATACAGAGATTGTTCCTGCTGTTAATCAAATGGAATTCAATCCTCAAATGCAAGATAATGATATTTTAGAAATGTGCAAAGAAAAAGGAATAGTACTAGAAGCATGGTCTCCACTTGGTTCAGGTGCTTGCTTAAATAATAAAGAAATAATAGAAATAGGTAAAAAATATAATAAATCAGCAGCACAAGTAATAATTAGATGGCTGTTACAAAAAGGAATTGTAGTTTTCCCTAAATCTGTACATGAAAATAGAATTAAAGAAAACGCTGATGTATTTGATTTTGAGTTAACTAATGAAGAAGTTGAATTAATTAATGATATGAATAAGAATCTTAGAACTGGATCAGATCCAGATACATTTAATTTCTAAAGTGTATTGACTTATTTAATATCTATGGTAAAATAATGATAATTTAAAATAGTGAATAAGAAATACTTCGTATAACCCTAATAATATGGTTTAGGGGTCTCTACCAAGAACCAATAATTCTTGATTACGGAGAAATCATTTATGTGTGATTTCTTCGTAATCAAGAATTTTTTTATACATTTTTATATATTTTATTTATTTTAAATTTTACTAAACAAAGGAATGATTGTATGGATATTAATAAGTTACCAAAAGTAGAATTACACTGTCATTTAGATGGAAGCTTAAGAGTTGAAACTGTAATAGAACTTGCCAAAAAGGAAGGCATAGTCTTAGATAGTTATGAATATGATCATATAAAAAAACTATTAACAGTTGGAGAAAATTGTAGATCTTTAGATGAATATTTAGAAAAGTTTGATTTGCCTAATATGGTTTTACAGACTAGAGAGAACTTAAAAAGAGCAGCCTTTGAATTGTTAGAAGATGCATCAAAGGAAAACATTAAATATATAGAAGTGAGATTTGCTCCAATTTTTCATATTAAAAAGGGCCTTGAATTAGAAGAAATAATTGAAAGTGTTATTGAAGGTATTAGTGATGCTGAAAAACTTTATGATATAAAAGGAAATGTAATAATTTCTTGTATAAGAGGGTTAGGACTAGAACACGTATATGATTCTATAGAAGCAGGTTCAAAGTTCCTTGGAAAAGGTGTTGTTGCAATAGACTTAGCTGCTACAGAAAAAGAAGATTTCGTATATGAATATGTAGATGCAATGAAATTAGCTAAGGAAAAAGGCTTTAGAGTTACTATTCATGCTGGAGAAACAGGCTTTGGAAAGAATGTAAGAGATTCTATAAATCTTTTAGGAGCTGAAAGAATAGGTCATGGTGTTTTTATTTATAATGATAAAGAAGCTTATGATTTAGTAAAGAATCTAGGAGTTACTTTGGAGATGTGTCCAAAGAGTAACATTGACACAAAAGCTGTAAATATGTATTCTGATCATCCTATATATAATTATCATAAGGATGGTATAAAGGTAAATATTAGTACTGATAATAGAACAGTTTCTAACATAACTTTAAATGAAGAAACTAAAAATGTATTAAATATTTTTAATATAACTTTAGAGGAATATAAAGAAATATATATAAATAATGTACAAGCATCTTTTTGTGATGATAAGACAAAGGAAAAGTTAATTGAATATATTAATTACTAATATTAATTATGTATTATTTTAAAGTTTCTCTATAAAATATTATAGAAGTATTTTAAGGAGAAAGAAAATGAAGTGTAAAAGATTATTTAATCCTCCTATTCAAGAATATTTTAAAGATACAAATACAGGAGAGTATGGTATTTATAAGATGAAGGGGTAAAGTAATAAGGTATATAATAACATAAAATATGACTTCCAAAATTTTAGGCCTCCATAGAGGCCTTTTTAATATTTTAAATTATTTAAAAAAGGAGATAATTATGAGAATAAGAATTGGTTATGTAGCAATTTCAAAGGCATTAGGCAAGAAAGTAACTAGCTCTAGCACTGTTACTTTTACAAATTACAATAAAATTTTATCAGAAGAAAAAAGGTTAGAAAAGCTAAAAACAGTAACTCTTTCAAATTTAGAAGATCTTGAAAAAATACTAAAATACAATATAGAAAATGAAATACATTTTTATAGAATAACTTCTGCTCTAATTCCATTAGTAACTCATCCAGAAGTGGGGTATTGGGGACATAGGGAAATATTTGAAAATGACTTTAAGTACATAGGAAAACTTGTTAAAGAATCAAATATGAGAGTTGATACTCATCCTGATGAATTTAATGTAATAAATAGTATAAATCCTAAAGTGGTAGAAAATACACTTATAAATTTAACTAGACAAGTGGAATGGTTTGAAGATATGAATTATAAAGAGGGAAAAATGGTAATTCATGTAGGTGGAGCCACTGAAGGAAAGGATGCAGCATTAAAAAGATTTATAGAAAATTTTAATAAGTTTCCTAAGTATATAAAGGAAAGACTTATAGTTGAAAATGATGATAAAACCTATACAGCTAAAGAAACCTTAAGTTTATGTAAAGAGTTAAAGATACCAATGGTTTTAGATATACATCATCATAATTGTAATAATGATGGTGATGATATTACAGTTATTTTAGAAGATATATTAAATACATGGAAAAATGAAAGTTTACCTCCTAAAATGCATTTTTCTTCTCCTAAAGATAGAAATTTAATAGGTAAAGTTGATAGGAAGCATTCAGATTTTATAGAAGCAGAGGATTTTATAAAATTTATTGAATTGTTAAAAGTATTTAATAGAGATGTAGATATAATGCTAGAGTGTAAGGAAAAAGATTTAGCTTTATTTAAGTTAGTTAATGAAATAAGAGAATTGAGGCCAGAATTTAAGTGGATTGATAAAACAACTTTAGAATTGTAGTTACTTTATCTTAGGTATATTTAAAAACATATAATAAATATTGTTAAAAAGTTGTTGCTTAAGAAATAACAGCCACAGTTAGACAAGCCACAGAAGCAATTCAAAATATATCTATCTTTATAAGAATCACCTAAAAAAGCAGAAGAATATGTTTTTGAATATTTTGTCCAAGAAAAAGGCATAATATAATTATCTTTACAAAAGAACACATGTTCGATATAATTAATTTAGGGATTTCCAAGGGAGGGATATATTTGAAAGTTGTTGCTAAACCAATACAAATGATAGCATGGTTTAATAAGGATGGCTCTATTAATCCTCTTAGATTTAAGTTAGATGAAGATGAAGTTAAAGTAATAAAAATAGAAAAAATACTAAAAAGAGAAAAGGAAAGATTGGCTGGAAATATAATGGAGAAGTTTGTATGTAGTAGCTGTATAAATGGGGAAGAAAAATTATATGAGATAAAATATGATTCCAATACTTATAAGTGGATACTTTTTAAGTATTAGAAAGGTAGGTTAATACTTTGGATGAAAGAATAATATTTCATATTGATGTTAATTCAGCTTATCTTTCATGGACAGCTATTAGGATGTTACAATTAGGTGAAATTACAGAAGATATTCGAGAAATCCCATCTATTGTAGGTGGAAATAGAGATGAAAGACATGGAATTGTCCTTGCTAAATCTATACCTGCCAAAAAGTATGGAATAAAAACAGGAGAAACTATTGTAGAAGCATTAAAGAAATGCCCAAACTTAAAAATATTTAGACCTAATTATAAGCTGTATGTAAATTGTAGTAATGCTATGTATAACCTTCTTTATGAATATTCACCTATAATACAACGATATTCAGTGGATGAAGTTTTTATGGATATGAGTCATTATAAAGAAATTTATATGGAAAAAGCATTAGAGATAAAAAATAGAGTAAAAAATGAACTTGGTTTCACTGTTAATATAGGAATAAGTAGCAATAAGTTATTAGCTAAAATGGCTAGTGATTTTGACCCTAAGGATTCTGTACACACTTTATTTAAAGAAGAAATAAAAGATAAGATGTGGCCACTACCTGTAGAAGATTTATTTATGGTAGGAAGGGCAACTAAAAGAAATTTAGATAAATTAAATATAAGTACTATTGGAGATTTAGCTAATTTTGACTTAAGCCTACTTCAAAGTATTTTTAAAAGTCATGGTAAAGTAATATATAATTATGCAAATGGAATAGATGAATCTTCTGTTAGAAAATATAATTATATAGATGTTAAAGGTATTGGAAATTCAACTACTATAGCTTGGGATGTTACAAGTAAAGAAGAAGCATTAAAGGTAATATTATCTCTTACTGAATCTGTTGCTAGTAGATTAAGAAATAATGAAAGCTTGTGCAAAGTAGTTGCAATATCAATAAAAGGATTTAACTTTGAAAGATATATTCATCAAAAAACTTTAGAAAATTATACAGATTCAACGGGAGAAATCTTCAATGAAGTATCTAAAGCCTTTGAAGAATCCTGGAGAGGAGAAGCTATAAGACAAATTGGTGTTAGAGTAACTAATCTATGTAGTAATGAATTTTTCCAAAGTTCTTTATTTGATAATAAATCCATAGAAAAAAGGCGTGCTTTAGATAAGGCTATAGATTCTATAAGAAATAGATATGGAAATAATTCAGTGATAAGATCAACCTTTCTTCATTCTGGAATAAAGGCTATAAATGGAGGGAATGGAGAAGAAGATTACCCAATGATGGGAAGTATTTTGTAATCAAGCCTTTATTCAAGGAATACAGGTAATGATATAAAGTGGATTAATAAAGTAAATGAAATATCTCATGGGAACTTTGAAGTAATAGAATGGAAAGCAGAAGAAGTAAAGGGAGATAAACTATTAGAAATAATTAAGTAGAAGGAGAAATTAAATATGAAAAAGAAGGTAGCATTTATATGTGTTCATAATTCTTGCAGATCACAAATGGCAGAAGCATTAGGAAAATTATATGGAAATGAAGTTTTTGAAAGTTACTCAGCTGGCACAGAAACAAAGCCACAAATAAATCAAGATGCAGTAAGAATTATTAAAGATTTATACAATGTAGACATGAACAAAACACAAAAATCTAAATTACTTATCGATATACCAGATGTAGATATTGCAATAAAGATGGGATGTAATGTTGTATGCCCTGTTATATCAGCTAGCCATGTTGAAGACTGGGGATTAGAAGACCCTACTGGAAAGTCTGATGAAGAATTTATTAAGGTTGCAAAAATAATAGAAGAAAAAATAAAAGATTTAGTAAAAAGAATTAAGAATAAGGAGATATAGGAGGAATTTATGGAAGAAAATAAAGGAGAAGGATTTCTGTTGCAGTAGCAATTTTTCTTTTTGGATTACACTCGGGAGCAGCACTAGCAACTGTTGTAGGGGTTTTAGTTGAAGTACCAGTGATGTTGACGTTAGTAAAAATTGCAAATAGAACAAAAAGATGGTTTTAAAATTATACGAATTATTAATTCTATATTGAAAAAATAATTCGTATAAAATATAATATATATATAATTTATATTTTTACTGTAGAAATATTAGTATAAATAGTTATTTAAAGTAGAATGATTTTAAATTTTTATTTTGAAAGGAGAGCATATATGAAACATAAGAAAATTGTAGCATTAGCTACTGCATTTTTAATAACCTTTGGAATGGTAATTAAGCCAAAGGTAAGTTATGCTGAAGAAATAAATACTAAAGTTATAGAAGTATTAAGCTTTAATGATTTTCATGGAAATGTAATAGAAAGTGGAAAGAATATAGGAGCTGCAAAGCTTGCAGCTGTTATAAAAGGATATCAAGCTAAAGAATCTTCAGATTACGGAGTTATTCCAGTAGCAGCAGGAGATCTTTTCCAAGGAACAGCAATATCAAATCTTACAAAGGGTGCACCAGTAGTAGAGATGATGAAATCTGTAGGAATAAAAGTTTCAGCTGTAGGTAATCATGAGTTTGACTGGAAAAGAGCTGATTTTAAAACTTGGCAACAAAATGGTGATTTTAATTTCTTAGCAGCAAATATAATAGATAAGAATACT
Organism: Clostridium sp. SGI.024; assembly: GCF_050315195.1. NCBI lineage: Bacteria > Bacillati > Bacillota > Clostridia > Eubacteriales > Clostridiaceae > Clostridium > Clostridium sp. SGI.024. The sequence goes on from NZ_JBNPON010000072.1 coordinate 12,368, forward strand.
AAAAATGTAGTGGATTTTGTGAAACCATATGAAATAATAGAAAAAAACGGAATAAAAATAGGGTTTATCGGAATATCAACAACAGATACAGTAACAAGCACAAAAGCAGAAAATATAGATGATTTAGAGTTTTTAAATCCAGTAGAAACCTTAGATAAATGGTCAGAAGTTGTTAGGAAAGAAGGGGCTGATGTTATTATTGCATTAACTCATGCACCAGCAACTGAAAATAAAGATGGAAGTATTACTGGTGAAGCAGCAGATATAGCAAAAAAAGCTAAGGACGTAGATGCTGTTATAAGTGCACATAATCATGCTTTTGTAGATGGTTATGTAGGAGATGTAGCTGTTGTGCAAGCAGGATATAATGGAAGAGGTCTTTCCAGTTTAAAATTTACTTTTAACGAAAATAAGGAGCTAGTAAGTGTAGAACCATATACTCAAAAGTTCCAAGGTTTAGAAAGTACATTACCAGTAGATAATGATGTACAATCTGTAGTTGATAAATATAATAACGAGTTAACACCAATATTTGCAGAAGTAATAACTCCTTTAGAAAATAAATTAGGTCATGATAGAAATGACGGACTTACACCGCTTGGAGTTCAAGTATCAGATGCTATGAGAAATGTTGTAGGAGCACAGATAGGAATAAATAATGGTGGTGGAATAAGAAGAGCATTAGAAGCAGGTAATATCACAGTTGGAGATATGTATGAAATACTACCATTTGATAATACAATAGTTAAATTAGAAGTAACAGGTAGTGAGCTAGTAAAACTTATAGAGCATGGAATAAATCCAGAAGGTTTTGGATGGGGACAATTCGCAGGTATAAAGGTTTGGTATGATGAAGCAACAGAAAAAGTTACATCAATAAGATTATTAGATGGAACTAAGGTTGAAATGGATAAATATTATTCCGTTGCTATAAATGACTTTATGCTAACAGGTGGAGATTCATATGACTTTAGCAATGCCATAAATGTTTTAAATACACAAATAGTTATGAGAGAATCTATACAAGAATACTGGAGAGTAAATGGAATTCAAGATTTAGATAATAATCTTCTTATAGCTGGTGAAGATACAACAGAAAAAGCTAATGAAGAAACAAATACAGAGATTAATTCAGAAGTAAAAGCAGAAGTTAAACCAGAAGTTAAACCAGAAGTCAAAGAAGAGGTAGTACAAACAGAAAGTGGTAAATATGATGTTTTACCAGAGACAGGTTCTGTAGTTGGAACAATTCCAATGTTAATGCTAGCATTAGGAGCAACTTCACTTGGTGGAATATTATTAAAGAAAAAAGATGACGTTGCATAATAAATAAGAAAAAGAGAAGTTATATACTAAAGGAAGTATATAGCTTCTTTTGTTTAGAATATAAAATACTGTGACTTTTAAAATTTAAATAGTATAATTATTTCTATGCATAATATGTAGAACATAATTTGAAAGGAGTAAGTAGTTATGAATAAAGAAAAAATTTTTACTAATAAAATAAATATAATTATTATTGCTATAATTTGTACGTTTTTATGGGGAAGTGCTTTTCCAGCTGTAAAAGTTGGATATGAGCTTTTTAATATCCTAAGTAATGATGTAGGTGGAAAGTTAATATTTGCTGGATATAGGTTCTTCTTAGCTGGAGTCTTTGTTCTTATATTACAATTATTACTGAAACAAAATATTTTTAAATTATCTAGAAAAGACTTAAAGGAAATAACAATATTAGCAGTTGGACAAACTACCCTTCAATATATATTTTTTTATTTAGGTATGACATATACCACTGGAGTTAAAGGTTCAATTGTGAATGGAACCAGTACATTTTTTAGTATTATATTAGCTCATCTTCTTTATAAAAATGATAAATTAAATTTTAATAAGATTTTAGGTTGCGCAATAGGATTTCTAGGAGTTGTACTTGTGAACCTTACTGGAGGAACTTCAGCTTTATCAGGTGGATTTTCATTTAAAGGAGAAGGTTTTATAATGATAGCAGCATTTATGCTTTCAGTTTCATCATTATATAGTAAGAAAATAAGCCAAAATAAAGATGCTTATACTGTAACTGGTTATCAACTAGCTATAGGTGGATTAATCTTAACTATAATAGGATATATTTTAGGAGGAAATCTTACAAACTTTAATATTAAATCAACTGTGTTATTAATATACATGGCATCATTATCAGCAATAGCTTTTGCATTATGGTCACAGCTTTTAAAATATAATAAAGTAGGAATAATATCTGTTTTTAATTTCTTAATTCCTGTCTTTGGAACAATATTATCAGCAATAATACTTAAGGAAAATATATTTGATATAAAAATATTATTAGCCTTATTATTAGTATGTACAGGAATTTACCTAGTATATAAAAGAAAAGATAATTAAATTATATTTAGATAAAGTACTTCAAATTAAAATTGGAGTACTTTTCTTA